>JAYPUG010000241.1:2428-4210 GCA_038133965.1 Rhodospirillaceae bacterium
GGTATCGACATCGATGTGGGTGAGCGGCGCTTCTATCCGAACGGCCAGGCGGCGGCGCACGTGCTCGGCTATGTGGGTGCGCCGCGGCCCCAGGACCTGTCGGGCGACCCGGTGCTGGAGCTTCCCGGCTTCAAGATCGGGCGCAGCGGCATCGAGCGCGCCTTCGACATGCCGCTGCGCGGCAGCGCGGGTGCGAGCCAGCTCGAGGTGAACGCCGTCGGCCGCGTGATCCGCGAGCTCGACCGCCAGGAGGGCGACCCGGGGCAGGATGTCGTCCTGACCCTCGACATGGCGCTCCAGAACGCGGCGATGCGCCGCCTGGGCGCGGAGTCCGGTGCGATCGTGGTGCTGGACGTGAAGACCGGCGGGGTGATCGTCCAGGCCTCGACCCCGAGTTTCGATCCCCATGCCTTCACCGAAGGGTTGAGCCCCGGGCCTTCGCGCGCCCGGGACCACAAAGAGCCAGCGCCGCTGCGCAACAAGGCGATTGCCGGTGAGTACGCACCGGGCTCGACCTTCAAGATGATGGTGGCGCTAGCCGCGCTCGAGGACGGGCTGATCACGCCCCGCACGAGCTACCACTGCCCCGGTCACCTCGAACTGGGCGACGGCAAGTTCCATTGCTGGCGCCGGACGGGCCACGGGCACGTCTCGCTCGACCGCGGCATCGCGGAATCGTGCGACGTGTACTTCTACGAGGTCGCCAAGCAGGTGGGCATCGACCGGATTGCGGCGATGGCGCGCCGGTTCGGTCTCGGCGAGGAACTCGGCCTCGACATGGCCGGCGAGCGCGCCGGGCTGATTCCGACCAAGGCCTGGAAGCGCGCCGTGATCGGCCAGCCCTGGGTGCTGGGCGAAACGCTTGTCGCCGGTATCGGACAGGGTTTCGTGCTGACGACACCGATGCAGCTGGCCACGATGACCGCGCGCATGGCCAATGGCGGCATGGCGGTGACGCCGCATCTGGCGCGCGATGTCGTTGCGCGCGACGAGCTGTCCGCACGCGCCGCCGCGACGCCCGAGCCCATCGGGATCAAACCCGAAAACCTGCGTGCCGTCATGGATGCGATGGCGAAGACCCTCGAGGATCCGGCCGGTACGGCCTTCGCGTCGCGCATCACGCTTCCCGGCATGTCGATGGGCGGCAAGACGGGCACGGCGCAGGTGCGGCGCATCACCCAGCGTGAGCGTGACGAGGGCATCCGCAAGAAAGAGGACCTGCCGTGGCGGTTCCGCGATCATGCGCTGTTCGTCGGTTTCGGCCCCGTCGAGGACCCGAAATACGCGATCGCCGTGGTCGTCGAGCATGGCGGCGGCGGCTCGTCCGTTGCGGCGCCCATCGCGCGCGATATCATGCAGGCGACCCTCGACCGCGACCCCGCGCGGCTCGCGCCCGGCGCCAACGTCGCCGGCCTGCGCGCGCCCGGCAACCAGGATACGTGACAATGGCGGTTCCCGGCGGCATCGGCGCGGCACGTCCCACCATCGGCCAGAAGCTGCTGCGACTGAACTGGGACCTGGTGCTCCTGATCGCGCTGACCGCGTCGATCGGCTTCGCCATGCTGTTCTCGGCGGCGAACGGCCAGTTCGACCCGTGGGCGTCGCGGCAGGCCGCGCGGTTCGCGGTCGGGCTCGTCCTGATGCTGGCCGTCGCCGTAATCGACGTGCGCCTGTTGATGCGCGCGGCCTATCCGATCTACGGGCTGGGACTGGGGCTCTTGGCGGCCGTCGAGATCATGGGGTCCATCGGCATGGGCGCCCAGCGCTGGCTCGACCTGGGGG
>JAYPUG010000242.1:0-4210 GCA_038133965.1 Rhodospirillaceae bacterium
GCGCAGGGCTTGTCACAACGGCACGCGTTGGTGCCGTCGGTTTGTCGCTTGGACTGGCCACAGCGGGCGCAGACGATGATGGCGTGGCGGCAGCCACCTCGGTTCCGGGCCTCGCGTCGGCAGGCAGTTGCAGTTGCTGGCCCACATGGATCGTGTAGGGCGTCCGCAGGTTGTTGAGCCGTATCAGGGTCTGCATATCGACGCCGAACCTGCGCGATATCGCGGAAACGGAATCGCCGCTCTGCACCGTGTAGGTCTGGTTCGATGGCAGCTGAAGCCGTTGACCGGGGATCAGGAGATACGGCGGGTTCAGCCGGTTCCAGTCGATGAGTGCGCGGGTCGAGACGCCGAAACGCTGCGCAATGCCATAAACCGTGTCGCCGCGCGCAACTACGTATCCGCCGCGGTCGGCGTCGCTGCTTCGGCTGTTGTCGTAACTCCGGTCGAAAATCTGCACGTTTCCGCCCGGCCCGCCGCAGGCTGAAAGCGCAAGCGCAAGCGCAACCAGCCAGAGTTGCGGGCGTCCCATGCAGCCGGCGATGGCGGCATCCGATCTCACGGATCAGGCGCTCCCCGCGCTCGCGACGCCCGGCAACAACGGAACGAAGCGCACATCCATCAGCACCTCGCTCGACACCCCCTCCTCCGTCCGCCGGAACCGCACCAGCTGCTGGACACGGCTCTGACCCCCGACGGGCATGACCATCACACCACCGACCTTGAGTTGATCGAGCAGACTCTGGGGCGCCGTGTCGCCGGCAGCGGTTACGCTGATCCGGTCGAACGGCGCTTGTTCGGGCCAACCCTTCATGCCGTCTCCTGCCATCGCGGTCACCTTCTTCAGACCGAGTGTATCGAACCGCGCCTGCGCGTCGGACAGCAGCGGACGATGACGTTCGACCGTATAAACACGGCGACACAAATGGGACAGAATTGCGGCGTGATAGCCGGAGCCCGTGCCCACCTCGAGGAGTTTTTCGCGTCCGCCGAGTTCCAGTGCCTGCGCCATCGTGGCGACAACGAGCGGCTGGCTCAGGGTCTGGCCGTAGCCGATGGGCAGGGCCGTGTCCTCGTAGGCCCGGTCCTTGAAGGCGTCCGGAACAAAGAGTTCGCGCGGCACGCGCTCGATGGCCGAGAGCACACGCGTATCCGTGATCCCGGCGCTCCTGAGGCCGAGTACCAGCCGCGCACGGTGCGCGGGCGTGCTCATTTCGCCTTGCCGCCCCCGAGCGCCTCTGCGAGCGGCTTGAGCGCACGGCGGTTCGTGAAGTCCAGGTCGATAGGCGTCACCGATATGCGGCCCGCCTCGACTGCGGCAAGGTCGGTACCCTTGCGTCCCCTTGCATGGGTGGGCAATGAGCCGACCCAGAAATAACGCCCACCCCGCGGGTGTTTGCTCTCGACCAGCGAATCTCCCATCGGCCGCGAACCCTGCGACGTCACTTCCACACCGGCCACATCTTCCGGCCTGCAATCGGGGAAATTGATGTTGATGAAGGTTCGGTCCGGCCAGCCGGCGCGCAGGAGCTTGCGGATGATCTTCGGCGCATGCGTCTCGGCGGTCGCCCAATGGGTGTGGCTGCGATCGAAGTCCGTCTGCTGGCTCAGTGCGATCGCCGGTACACCCAGGATCGTCGCCTCCATTGCCGCCGCGCACGTACCCGAATAGGTGATGAACTCGCCCATGTTCGAACCGCGGTTCACACCGGACAGCACAAGGTCGGGTTTCCGGTCCTTCAATGCCTGGTGGATGCCCACCAGCACACTGTCGGTCGGTGTGCCTTCGACGGCAAAACGGCGCGTCGCCAGCCGACGGAGCCAGATCGGATAGCGCAGCGTCAGCGAATGCCCGGCACCGCTTTGTTCGTTCAGCGGCGCACAGATCCAGACATCGTCGGAAATCGCGCGGGCGATGCGTTCGAGCACCTTGATGCCGGGTGCACGCACACCGTCGTCGTTGGAAACCAGGATGCGCAACGATCTCAGGTTACGGGGAAACTCATGCATCGGGGCGGATCACCTCGAGACCGTTCATGTAGGGCCGCAACGCTTCGGGGATCGTCACCGATCCGTCGGCGTTCTGATAATTCTCGAGGATCGCGATCATCGCCCGCCCGATCGCCACGCCCGAACCGTTGAGGGTATGGACATGTTGCGGCCCCTTCCCGTCCCCCGCCGGGCGATAGCGGGCATTCATGCGCCGTGCCTGGAACCCGCGGGTGTTCGAACAGCTGGAAATTTCGCGGTACGTCCCCTGGCCCGGCAACCAGACCTCGATGTCATGGGTCTTTGCCGCCCCGAAGCCCGTATCGCCGCTGCACAGGACGACAACGCGATAAGGAAGATCGAGGCGCTTGAGCACTTCCTCGGCACAGCCCGTCATGCGGTCCAGTTCGGCGTCTGATTCCTCGGGCGCGACCACCGAGACCAGTTCGACCTTGAAGAACTGGTGCTGGCGCAGCATGCCCCGCGTGTCCTTGCCGGCCGCGCCCGCCTCGGCACGGAAACACGCCGTGTGCGCGGTCACACGCTTGGGCAGTTCGCCTTCATCGAGAATCTTGCCCGCAGCCAGGTTCGTCAGGGGCACTTCGGCTGTCGGTATCAACCACCGGTCGTCACCGGTCACGAACAGATCATCACCGAACTTGGGCAGCTGACCGGTCCCGTAGAGAACGTCCGGTCGAACGAGCAACGGCGGGCTCACCTCTGTGTAGCCGAACTCCTGGGTGTGGATATCGAGCATGAAGTCGGCAAGCGCGCGCTCCATGCGGGCAAGCGCGCCCTTGAGGATCACGAAACGGGAACCCGAGAGCTCCGCGGCCCCCTCGAAGTCCATCAGGCCGAGCCCTTCGCCAATATCGAAATGTTCCCGGGCCTCGAATTCGAATACCGCTGGCTCTCCGACCGTCCGCACCACCTGGTTGTCGGCCTCGTCCGCACCGTCGGGGACATCGTCATCGAGGACGTTCGCGATCCCCGACAACAGCGCGGCAAGCGCGTCGGAGGCCTCCCGTTCTTCCGCCTCGACAGCGTCCATGCCGCTCTTGATTTCGGCCACTTCGGCCTTGAGCGCCTCGGCCTCGTCCTTGGCGCCTTCCTTCATGGCCTGACCGATGCGCTTGGACGCGGCATTCCGGCGTTCCTGCATGTCCTGAAGCCGGGTCTGGGCGTCGCGGCGCCGGCTGTCCAGCTCGAGCACGCGTACCGATAGCGCCTCTTCGCCGCGCCGGGCGAGGCTGCGGTCGAAGGCGTCCGGATTGTCGCGAATCCACCTGATGTCGTGCATGAAACGTCCGCGGAATTGGTTCGCGGCCCTTATAGGATCACGTTCGAATCGCGTCCAGTAACGGGGTTCAGGCGGCCTCGTCGTCCGGGCGACGCGCCACGATACCCGCGCAGACGATCGAGACCTCGTAGAGCACGATGATCGGGATCGCGAGCGCCAGCTGGCTGAGCGGGTCGGGCGGCGTCAGGATTGCGGCCGCAACAAAGGCGATGACGATAGCGTAGCGCCGTTTCGCCTTGAGCCCGTCCTGCGAGACGATCCCCACCTTGGCCAGCAACGTCAGCACCACGGGCAATTCGAAACTCAGCCCAAAAGCGAAGATCAGGCGCATCACCAGCGAGAGGTATTCGTTGACCTTGGGCTCTAGCTCGATCGAAAGCCCGCCCGTGCCGGCGCCGGCGATCTGCTCGAACCCGGTGAAGAACTGCCAGGCAACCGGCATCACGATGTAATAGACGAAGGCGCCGCCGCCGAAGAAAAGAAACGGCGTGGCGATGAGGAACGGCAGGAAGGCCTTCTTCTCGTTCCGATACAGCCCGGGCGCCACGAACATCCATATCTGGATGGCGAAGATCGGAAACGCGAGGAACGCCGCGGTGAAGAAGGCGACCTTGATGTTCGTGAAGAACTTCTCGTGCATCGCCGTGAAGATCAGGCGGCGCTGGTGATCGCTCGTCTGCCAGACATCCGCGAGCGGTGCGACGAGGAAGTTGAAGAAGTCGTTGGCGAAGTAGAAACAGACCAGGAAGACCACTACGAACGCTACGGCCGCATAGACGAGACGGCGGCGCAGTTCGGTCAGATGCTCGATCAGCGACATCCTGGTGTCGTCGAGCCCCTCGTTCGCGGTTTCGGGAACCGGGGCGTTCTCCTGACCCGTCTCGGCGGTCACGACGTACCTCCGCCCGTGACAGGACGCTGCCC
>JAYPUG010000243.1:0-4193 GCA_038133965.1 Rhodospirillaceae bacterium
TGCGTCGGGCGTTCTGGTGTCGGAGTATTTAACCACGGCGCGCCAAGTGTCTGGAAAATAAGAAGGCGTGCCCATGATTGGGGAGAGTTGGAAAATGGGTTACCGGATTTCCGTCGATACCGGCGGCACCTTCACGGACATGGTCGTGCTCAGCGAGGACGGCCAGTTTCATGTGGGAAAGGCGCTGACGACGCCGGACCGGATTTCCGAAGGCATGTTCAACGCCCTCGCGGTGGTCGCGGAGAATTTCGGAACGACGCCGCAGGACATGCTCGCGGCCACGGACCTCGTGATCTACGGCACGACGCGGGCCACCAATGCCATCGTCACCAAGCAGACGGCGCGCACGGCATTCCTGACCACCACCGGATTCCGGGACATTCTGGTCTTCAAGGAAGGCGGAAAACACGGCCCGCACGACTACAGCTACGACTACCCGCAGCCCTACATCCCCCGGCGTTACACCTTCGAGATCGACGAGCGCATAGGCTCGGGCGGTGAAGTCGTGCGTCCGCTCGACGAGGCGCAGGTGCGCAACGTGCTGGAGACGGTTCGTGACCGGGGGTTCGAGGCGGTCGCCGTGTCGCTGCTCTGGTCCATCGCCAACGAAAGCCATGAGGCGCGGATCGGCGAGCTGATCGAAGAGATCCTTCCCGACGTGCCCTACACGCTCTCGCACCGGCTGGCGCCGATCCTGCGCGAGTACCGGCGCGCGTCGGCAACCGCCATCGATGCCTCGCTCAAGCCGCTGATGCAGGCTCATCTGCGCCAGATGCGGACGGACCTCGCCGATAGCGGGTTTTCCGGCGACCTGCTGGTCTCGACGGCGGTCGGCGGCTGTCAGGAGGTCGAGTCCCTTGTCGAGCGCCCGATCAACACGCTGAAGTCCGGCCCGGCAATGGCGCCGGTTGCCGCGCGCGCCTACTCCGGCATGGAGCATATGGGCGGCGACGTGATCGTGTGCGACACGGGCGGCACGACCTTCGACGTGGGCCTCGTGCGCGACGGGAACCTGATCTACTCGCGCGATTCCTGGCTCGGCCCCCTCTGGACCGGCGACATCATGGGGACATCCACCGTCGATGTGCGCTCGGTCGGCGCGGGCGGCGGCTCCATTGCCTGGATGGACGCCGGCGGGCTCCTGCGTGTCGGACCCCAGTCCGCGGGTTCCGTTCCCGGACCCGCCTGCTACGGCAACGGCTGCGAGGAACCGACGGTCACCGATGCCGCGCTGGTGCTCGGCTACATCGACCCCGACTACTTCAACGGCGGCCGGCTGTCGCTCGACAAGGCGGCCGCAGAGGCCGTAATCGGCAAGCTCGCCGCGACCATGGGCAAGGGCGTGGACGAGACGGCGCACTCGATCATGGTCATCGCCAACGAGCTGATGATCAAGGCGATCGGCGAGATCACCGTCAACGACGGCCTGAACCCGCGCGAGAGCGTGATCGTGGCCGGCGGCGGCGCGGCCGGCTTCAACATCATGCCGATCGCCCAGGAGCTGGGCTGCGACACCGTGATCCTGCCCCGAACGGCTTCGGCGCTCTCGGCCTGCGGCATGCAGTTCTCTTCGATCGTCTTCGAGGCGACCCGCTCGCGGTTCACGGATTCCAACACCTTCGACCGCGACGGCGCCAACCGGGCGCTCGACGAGATCGAGGCCGAATTGATGGAGTTCCGCGACAGCCTCGGCACCTCGAAGGATGCCGACGTCAGCATCGAGTTCTTCGTCGAGGCGCGCTACCGCGCCCAGGTCTGGGAACTCGACACAGCACTTCCCAAGACGCGTCTGGACAGCGACGCGGACGTGGCGGAACTGGTCGAGACATTCCACCAGACCCACGAGCGAATCTATGCCGTGCGCGACGAGGGAAGCCCGGTCGAGTGCGTGAACTGGAAGGGCCGCATCTCGATTCGTCCGTTCGACCCGCCGCCCGCGCCGGACGCGACGTCGGAAAACCATGAACCCGCGGCCGCAACGTCCAGGGAATGCTTCTTCGGCGGTGACGCGCCGGTCGCCACGCCCATCTTCCGTGGCCCCGAACTGCGGGCCGGCGACAAGGTCTCGGGACCGGCCATCATCGAGGAACCGACCACCACCATCGTCGTCTATCCGGGGATGTCCGCGCGGCTGAGCGCCGCCGACAGCTACATCCTCGACTGCCGCTGAGAAGGGAAGACGCCATGTCCGAACCAAAGACCACGCTCGACCCCGTCCTGATCTCGGTGATGGCGAACCGCCTCGACGGTATCGTCCGCGAGATGACCAACACCCTGCTGCGTTCGGCCCGTTCGGCCGTGATCTCGTCGGCGCGGGATTTCTCCTGCTGCCTGGTGACGGGAGAGGACGAACTGCTCGCGCCGGCCGAAGGCCTGCCGGTGCACATCTTCGGCTGCCACATCCAGACCGCCAACATGCGCCAGTATCATGCCGGCGACATCCGGCGCGGCGACGCCTACCTCGACAACGACCCCTATGGCGGCAACACGCACCCGGCCGATCACACCTTCATGGTGCCGGTCTTCTGGGAGGACGAGCACCTGTTCACCGCCGTCTCGAAATGCCACATGGCCGACATCGGAAACTCGATCCCGTCCAGCTATTTCGTGCGGGCACGCGACGTTTACGAGGAAGGCGCATTGGTCTTCCCGGGCGTGCGCATCCAGCGCGACTTCAAGAATGTCGAGGACATCATGCGCATGTGCCGGGCACGCATCCGGGTGCCCGACCAGTGGTACGGCGACTATCTCGCCGGGCTGGGCTCGGCCCGCGTCGCCGAGCGCCGGCTCGAGGCGTTCTGCGAAAAGTACGGCAAGGACACGGTCAAGACCTTCATGCGCGAGTGGTTCGACTATTCCGAGCGGCGCATGATCGACAACATTCGCAAGCTGCCCAAGGCCAAGCTGGTCAACAAGGGACGCTCCGACCCGCTGGAAGGCATGCTGCCCGACGGGCTGGAGATCACGGTCAAGCTCGAGATCGACCCCGACGCGGCGGAAATTCATGTCGATCTGTCGGACAATCCGCCGTCGGTGGATGCCGGGCTCAACACCTCGCTCGGCTCGGCGACCTCCGCGGTCGTGGGCGCCATCTTCAACGCACTCGACAAGGATCTGCCGCGCAACGAGGGCTCCTTCCGGCGTCTCCACTTCAAGTACGCGGAGGACAGCGTCGTTGCAGCCCCGACCTTCCCGCACTCCTGCTCGGTCTCGACGACCAACGTGTCGGAGCGGCTGGTCAACATCACGCAGTCGGCCTTCGCCCAGCTCGGCGACGGCATGGGCCTGTCGGAGGGCGGTGCGGGACTGGGTGCCGGCATGGCCGTGATCTCGGGCAACGATGCGCGCCGCGGCGGCCAGCCCTATGTGAACCGCCTGATGCTGTCCACCAATGGCGGACCGGCGAGTTCCGAGGCCGACGGCTGGGTGAACTACGCGATCCCGGTGATCGCGGGCCTGATGTACCGGGACTCGGTCGAGGTGGACGAACTCAAGCACCCCATTCGTGTCGAATCGCTGCAGCTGGTCACGGATTCGGCCGGCGCCGGGCGGCGGCGCGGCGCGCCCGCCCAACAGATCGAGTACGGCCCGACCGGGGCGCCGATGACCGCGGTCAACTCGTGCGACGGACAGCAATCCCAACCGCAGGGGGTCCTGGGCGGCAAGCCGGGCACGGCCGGTGAGACCTGGCTCATCCAGGACGAGGTCCAGCCCGAGCGGTTGCCCAACGTGGCCCATGTCACGATCAATGCCGGCCAGCGTATCCGGGGGCGCGACTCTGCAGGCGGCGGCTACGGCGACCCGCTGGACCGCGAAACCGAGCGTGTGCTGCTCGACGTTCTGGAAGGCTGGGAGACCCGCGAGAAGGCGCGCGATATCTATGGCGTGGTGTTCACGGGAGAAATCGAGGACGACACGCTGGCCGTCGATGCGGCCGCGACCGAGGCGCGGCGCGCGGAGTTGCGCAAGGCGGCCTGACCGCCGCGGGGATCAGTAGGTCGCGCGCCCGCCCGACAAGTCGAACACCGCACCCGTCGCGAACGCGCTTTCCTGCGAGGCGAGCCAGGCGACCATGCCGGCGATTTCCTCGACGCCGACGAAGCGCCCGCGCGGAATCTTCGACAGCATGTAGTTCACATGCTCCTCGGTCATCTGGTCGAACAGCGCGGTGCGCGCCGCGGCCGGCGTAATGC
>JAYPUG010000244.1:0-4141 GCA_038133965.1 Rhodospirillaceae bacterium
AACGGAAAGTTGAGCCGGATCTCCTGGCTGTCCGCAACCGGCGATGCCGCCCGCAAGTCGCCGACGACAGCATCGCTGACGTATCGCGCCCCCCATTTTGCCAGCAGATCGGAGATGTCGTTGATATCTTCCGACGGGCTCGGGTTGAGACTGTTGCTGCCCCTGTTGAATCGCACATAGGGGTCGACCAACACCACGAGGCTGCCGCCATTCATGACGAACTGGTCCATCTCGTAGAGCAACGGGTCCTTGATCGAGTGCGCGCCCGCAATCACCAGGATTTCGGTCTCTGCCGGCAACTCGAGCGCATCGCGGTCGAGGATCTCGACCTTGAAGAACTGCTGTAGCCCGTCGAGCACCAGCCAGGGCGCATAATTGTCGAACTGGGTGCCCTGGAGCGGCAGGTCGCTCACCAGCGCCACGACCGGTTTCTCCGGGTCCGCCAGGTTCGAGATCATGCGCGTCAGGTCGTACTCAAGGAACGCGCCGCGTTCTGGCGCCAGGTAGCCGATGGAATCCACATCGTCGGTCGAGTTCGTTCCCGAAACGCCGAAATAGACGCGCGCCCCGGACTGGTCGAACGGAAGCCCCTGAAGTCCGTCGCTTACCGCCAGGTCCTCCTCGGGCGAGAAGGGTTCGGGATCGAAAAGCTGGATACGGATCATCCCGCCGGACAGGCGTTCGTACTCGTCGAGCAACTCGCGCACCCGGTCGGCGTGGCGTGCAATGTTCGGCCCGATCTCGTCGAACTGCTCGGAGTAATAAAGGCGCAGGTCGATCGGTTCCTCGAGGGAGGCGATCACCTCCTTGGTGCCGTCCGTAAGGGTGAACAGCTCATCCTCTGTCAGGTCGAGCCGCGAACTCGTGAGGACGGTGTTCGCCAGCGTGTTCACCGCCACGAAGAAGATCAGCGCCAGGATCACCGTGCCCCAGGCAAGGCTGCGGCGATCGGCGTTGCGGATGCAGTTCCACATCGGTCAGACCCCCTTCTTCGCCTCGACGATCGCGGCGTTGACGAACAACGCGATGCCGATGACCGAAAGGAAGAAAATTACGTCGCGGATGTCGATGACACCCTGGGACAGCTCGGTGAAATTCGTGAGGAAGCTCAGCTGGGCGACCGTCTCGACGAAGTTCTGCGGCGTCCTGGCACGGAAGAACGACTGGATGATCTCCACGCCGCTCATCATGAACACGAAGCAGAGCGCCGAGGCGAGCACGAACGCGATGACCTGGTTCTTGGTCAGAGCCGAAACACAGGCGCTGAGCGCCAGGAAACCGCCCGCCATGAGCCAGCTTCCGATGTAGGACGCGAGGATGATCCCGTTGTCGGGGTTGCCCAGGAAGTTGACCGTCAGCCACATCGGGAACGTCAGGACAAGCGCGATCCCGGCAAAGATCCAGGCCGCGAGGTACTTTCCGATCACGATCTGGCCGGTGGTGACCGGCAGCGTCAGGAGGAATTCGATGGTGCCCGTCTTGCGTTCCTCGGCCCACAGCCGCATGCCGACGGCCGGTATCAGGAACAGGTAGAGATACGGGTGATAGATGAAGAAGACCTGCAGATCCGCCTGCCCGCGCTCGAGCCATAGGCCGAAGAAGAAGGTCAGTCCGCCCGCAAGTGCCAGGAAGATGACGATGAAGACGTATGCGAGCGGCGATGTGAAGTAGGCCGCAAGCTCACGGCGGCTGACGATCCAGATGTTACGCATTGCCCGCCTCCTGGTTCATGGTGTCCGGCCCCTTCAGCCCTTCGACCTCGTAGGTCAGGTCGCGGAAGACAGCCTCGAGCCGGCCCCGCTCGACGAAGATCTCATTCACACGGATGCTCCGGCCGTCGATCGCCGAGCGAACGATGTCGAGAATCTCGGCCCCGTCATGGGCGACCGCGAGAAGTTCGACAGTCGCGCCGGCCTGTGCACCCTGGCGGACGCTCTCAACCCCGGAGAGGCCCTTCAACAGCTCCGCGCACCCTGTTGCCTGATCGGCGGGCAGCCGAATCCCGACGGCATTGTGAAGCTTCGAGCGGGCCTGCAGCGACAGCGGGTCCTGATCGGCGACCAGGCGCCCCTTGGCGATCACGATGGCGCGCGAGCACACAGCCTCGACCTCTTCGAGGATGTGGGTCGAGATAATGACGGCCTTCTTGCCCGCCATCTCCGTCAGGAGGCCGCGCACTTCGTGTTTCTGGTTCGGGTCGAGGCCGTCTGTCGGCTCGTCGAGGATCAGCAGATCGGGGTCGTGCACGATCGCCTGTGCCAGGCCGACACGCCGCTTGTAGCCCTTCGAGAGCGTCTCGATGGGCTGGTACATGACGTTGTCGATGTGAAGTTTCTCGACTGCGTACTCGACGCCGCGCCGCTTGTCGGCACCCGACAGCTGGCGCACGTCGCAGACGAAATTGAGCAGCGACATCGGCGTCATGTCGCCATAGAGCGGTGCGCCCTCGGGCAGGTAGCCGATGCGCCGCTTGATCTCCAGCGGCTCGCGCGTCACATCGTGACCCGCGACGCTGACGGCGCCGGCCGTGGGTGACAGAAATCCGGTCACGATCTTCATGGTCGTCGATTTGCCGGAGCCGTTCGGACCGATGAAGCCCAGAACCTCTCCCATATCGACGGAAAAGGAGATGTTATCGACCGCGGTGATGGGGCCGTATCTTTTGGTGAGCCCCTGGATATCGAGCAATATCGCCACGTCCGTCCCTTCCTCACGTTATGGCCAGCTGCGACACAGCTGGCCCCGGCGGCAACGAAGTTCCGGCCTGGTCGTGACACCCCTGCCGTTGGCCTCGCCGTTGCCGTCCAGATAGCCGGCGTTTTTCTTTTCCCGGACCGCAGGAACTGTGGCCGGGCGGCCAATCGCGCACCGATTTAGGTGTTTGGGCCGAACGATTCAACCCATTGACCGCAATGGCTTTTGCCGACGACCGCTTTCCGGTTTCCCGGTCCTGCCGCAAACGGCTGGAAGTTAAGCGATTACCGGCAGCGACAATAAAGCCAAACACATGAATTTGAACGCCTTTTACGGGAACGGGCAGACCTCGCCGGTGACCTGGACGAATGCGCGCGCGCCCGCCATCACGCTGAACCTGTATTCCTGTGCACCGACGGCGATGGCGTGATGCAACGGCAGGATGCCGCTCACCTGTGAGGCCTCACCACCCAGGTGCGCGAAGGTCACGGTTACCGGCTCATCGACGGCGAACCAGGCCTCGGGCTGGCCGCCGTCGTTGCGCGCCGCCGTGCCCGACGCCGTTACCGTCACGGCCCCGTCCGCAAAGGACACCGAATCGTTCGCGCCGCTCTGAATCTCGTTGTTGACGATGAAGCGCTTGGTGTCGCCCAGCGGCGCGCAATCGACGTCCGTGCGCGCCAACGCGACAACGTCCGCGAGCCGGGCCAATGGGACACCGGCAGCGATCCGCGCGCGTGCCGCTTCGAGGATCGTCTGCTCGGCGTCGGAAGGGATGTCCCGCTCATAACGCTCGCGCCATTCCGCAACCCGGTCGCGTTCGGCGCGCAGGGCCGCCTTCAGCCCGACGATCTCGGACCGCAGCTTGCCCGCCTCGTCCCCGATTTCGGACAGCCGCGTCTCAAGCACCGCCACATCCCGGCGCGCCACCTCGGTTCCGATGTCGTTGGCCCAGAAGCCGACACCGACCGCAACGGCGACCACGGCCCCCCAACGCAGGAGGAACCCGATGAATTGCCGCCGCCGTTTCCGGCGATTGCGGCCTTCCGACAATCCCAGCGACATGCCTCGTCCACCCGGTTAAACGGCGCCAAATATCCCGAGTTCCCGCAATGCGATGAACCCCATCGCAACACCGATGATCGCAAAGAGTATCGCGATCGTCTTTTCCATGGTGCGCTGCGAAATCGTACCCTGCAGCCGCGGGCCGATCTGACCGCCGATGATGACCCCCGGGATCGTGTAGGCGACCAGATTCCACGGGATCGCGTTCACCCCGCCCGCCGCGATCAGCGCCGACACTTGTGTAAAAGATGCGGCCGCGATGGTCACGATCACGATAAACACCGATGTCGCCGCCGCGACCGGCACCGGCA
The DNA here is from genome assembly GCA_038133965.1 of Rhodospirillaceae bacterium. GTDB lineage: Bacteria > Pseudomonadota > Alphaproteobacteria > UBA6615 > UBA6615 > JAYPUG01. The sequence continues at coordinate 4,071 of JAYPUG010000244.1, forward strand.
CATGGTTGCGCTTCACGAGCTGCGGCATGATGACTTCGCCGATACCGACGCCGAGCAGCCCCGTCAGAAAC
>JAYPUG010000245.1:0-4119 GCA_038133965.1 Rhodospirillaceae bacterium
GGTCACCGGCGGGCCGGGGCTGCGCTGGGCGTTCATGGGTCCGCACATGACCTATCACCTGGGTGGTGGCGACGGCGGGATCGCGCGCTATCTCGATATTCTCGGGCCGAGCCAGGAACGCCGCTGGGAAGCGCTCGGCGAGCCGAAACTCACCAACGATGTGAAGCAGCGCATCATCGACGGGGTGGATGCCGAAACCCACGGGCGCCCGATGGGTGAACTGGTGGCTGAACGTGATGCGACCCTGCTCAAACTGCTGAAGGTCCTGCGCGCGCAGCGAGACTAGGCCCGCGCCCGCCCGCCCGTTAGGATTGCCGCGGTCTTACGGGGGAGGAACGACGTGACCCAGCCGAACGCTGCCGAAACCAGGCTCTTTTCGCCGCTCGATATCGCCGGCACGCACTTCAAGAACCGCATCGTCGTCTCGCCGATGTGTACCTATTCGGCGACGGACGGCTTCGCCAACGACTGGCATCTCGTCCATCTGGGTCAGTTCGCGCTTGGCGGCGCGGCGGCGATCTTTACCGAGGCTGCGGCCGTTGAGCCGCGCGGGCGCATCACCCATGGCGATCTGGGCATCTGGTCCGACGAACATGCCGACGCGCTCAAGCGTGTGACCGCGTTCCTGCGGGCTCATGGAGCCCTGCCGGCGATCCAGATCGCGCATGCGGGCCGCAAGGCGGCCACGCAGCGGCCCTGGCACGGCGCCGGGCCGATGGATGAGAGCGACAGCGCGCGCGGCGAGGAGCCGTGGGGCGTCGTTGCGCCCAGTGCGGAGCCGGTGAAGGAGGGCTGGCTGATGCCCGCCGAGCTCTCGCACGGCGACATTGCGGAAATCCAGGACAGGTTTGCGGCCGCCGCGGGATACGCCCACAAGGCGGGCTTCGAGGTGCTCGAGATTCACTCCGCCCATGGCTATCTCAGCCACTCGTTCCTGTCGCCGATCTCCAACCGTCGTAACGACGAGTATGGGGGTGACCTGGCGGGCCGGATGCGGTTCGCACTCGAGACCACGGAGCGCGTACGTGCGGTCTGGCCAAAGGGCAAGCCGCTGTTCGTGCGCCTCTCCTCCGTCGATGTGGATGGCGGCGGCGAGGGCTGGGAACTCGAGGATTCCGTGGCACTTGCAAAGGAGCTCAAGGCGCGTGGCGTCGATGTGATTGACTGTTCATCGGGTGGCATCGCCGGGCTCGCAACCGCGGCGAGGGGGCCGCGTCCGCCGGGGTACCGAACCGCGTACAGTGGCCGAATCGGACGCGAGGCCGACATCGCGACGATGGTCGTGGGCTTCGTGCTTTCCGGTGCGCACGGCGAACAGGTGCTCGACGCGGGCGATGCAGATCTGGTCGCCGTCGGACGTGAGTTCCTGTTCGATCCCTACTGGGCACGCCATGCCGCCTATACGCTGGGCGCCGATCCCGGCTTCGAGGACTGGCCTGGACAGTATGCCTGGTGGCTGGAGCGCCGCGAACCGATGCTGCGCGAGTCGGACCTGCGCAACGCCCGTGTCGAAAAGCAATCCTGAGGGTTTGGGAAATGAGCGATCCGATCCGCTTCTATTTCGATTTCGTGTCCGCCTATTCCTACGTGGCGATGAACCGGGTCGATCAGGTGGCCGCGCGCTACGGCCGTGACGTCGAGTGGCACTGTGTGGTGCTGCCAGACATCCTGGCCCATCACGAGGCGACCTCCCCGCGCGACCAACCGGCAAAGTTCGCCCACAACATGAAGGACTTTCCCCGGCTGTGCGAAATGAACGGTCTGCCGGTCAGCTTCCCACCAGAGGTACCGCCCTATGGCGCATCCCTGCACCGGCTGATGTTCTGGCGGCTCAACCGGACCGACCCGGACCTGGCGAAGCGGTTCGCGCGCGCAGTTGATGCCCGCTACTTCGGGACCGGCAAGGAGGTGCGCACGGCCAGCCAGCTCGCCCAGGCGTGCAAGGCGGCCGGGGTTCCGCTCAAGGCGGCGGATATCAAGGCGGCGGAAGGCGACCGCCGTGCGAAGAAGGCGTTGGCCGACGCGTTCGACAGGGCAGTTGCCGACGGCATGTTCGGCGCACCCTTCGTGGTCTGCGATGGGGAGACCTTCTGGGGTGCTGACCGGCTCGACCACCTCGAATACCGGCTGCAGCGTTCGGCGAAGGTTCCGCGCGGCTTCCAGCCATTCGCCTTCACCAGCCCCTACACCGAGCGCAACGGCCCGCTGTTCGTAAAGTGCGGCAAGGACAAGGCGGTGTTCGCGTATCGCGCCGACGGCCGCCACCTGAACCCGCGTGACGTGGTGCATGGCGGCTGGATGACCAGCTTTGTCGATGTGGCGATGGCCCAGTCAGCGCTTTACGAGATGGGCGTCGTCGGCCTGACGCCGACAATCCACCTTGAGACCGACTTTCTTGCACCGATCCATCCGGGCCAGTGGGTCGAATGCCATTCGCGGCTGGTGCGCACGACGCGGACCATGAACTTCGTCGATGCGGTCTGCACGGCCGACGGCGAACCTGTACTGCGCAGCGCCGGCATCTACCGCAAGCCGCGCGAGGTGCACAAACGGGTCGGCACGATCATGTCGCCGACCGACCCGGTCTATCGAAAGTAGTGCGGGGCGGCGTTCAGCCGCCGGCGTTGAACGCCACCCGGCCGATCGCCTCGACTGTAAGGCCAACCGAGGTGGCGGGCGGCAGCGCAACTGCGGCTGATGCCGCGCCTGCGAGGACGATGTAGCCTTCCTTCAACGCGTCGCCGGTTTCCTCGGCGAATCGCGCCGCCTCGGCGAGCGCGCGTGCGGGATGGCCGAGGATCGCGGCGGACGAGCCGATCTCGACGGCGCGGCCGTCAAATTCCAGGACCATGCCGAGGTTGCCCGCATCGATGTCCGGCCGTGCCCACGGCCCGACCACGTATCCCGATGCCGACGTGTTGTCGGCGACCACGTCTTCCAGCGAGAACCTGAAGTCCTTGTAGCGGCTGTCGATGATCTCGATCGCGGGGGCGACCGCTTCCACATGCGCCATCGCCTCGGCGGGCGACAGGCGGCCCGACATGGGCGATTTCAGCAGGTAGGCGATCTCGGGCTCGACGCGCGGATGGCAGAACCTTTCGTGGGGCACGGTGCCGCCGTCCGCGACCAGCATGCCGTCGGTCAGCCGGCCATAGACCGGCTCGAAGACACCCATCTGGGCCGCCTTGGCCCGGCTCGTCAGTCCCATCTTGACGCCGGAGCGCACCTCGCCGCGCTTCAGGCGCAGCGCGATGGCTGCGGCCTGCACCCGGTAGGCATCGTCGAGCGACAGTGCGCCGCCGCGTTTCGAGGAAAGCTGGGGGATCGGCTTCGCCTTGCGCTGGGCGTCGTCCAGGACCCTGGCGATCTTTGCGAGTTCGGCTGCGGGCCGCTTCTTCGGTTGCTTCGCCATGGCTCAGTCCTTTCCGAAGGCGGCGCGGACGGAGCCGAGACCGTTGATGCGCACTTCATAGACCTCGCCCGCTTCGACCGGGACCATCGGGCCAAGCGCACCCGACATGATCACATCGCCGGCGGCGAGCGGGCGGCCGCGCGCGACCATCTCGCGCGCCAGCCAGACCACGGCGTTGAGCGGGTTGCCGAGGCACGCCGCGCCGGCGCCGACCGAGACCGGCTCCCCTCGGTGCTCGACCACCATGCCGCACAGGCGCGTGTCGAAGTCCTCTATCGCGACGGGGCTGTTGCCCAGCACGTACAGGCCCGACGATGCGTTGTCGGCGATGGTATCCACGATATTGATGTCCCAGCCCGCGATCCGGCTGCCGACGATCTCGATGGACGGCAGCGCATAGGCGACGGCGTTGATGACGTCGGCGACCGTGGGCTCGGGCGTGTCGAGGTCGTCTCCCATGACGAAGGTGACCTCGCCCTCGATCCGGGGCTGCAGCACCGCGCCTGCCGGCACCTCCTCGCCGTCGGGCACGGCCATGTCGGCGAAGAGCATGCCGAAATCGGGCCGGTCCACGCCGAGCTGGACCTGCACGACCCTCGACGTCAGCCCGATCTTGCGTCCCACGAGGCGCCGGCCTTCGCTGAGCCAGTGGACCGTGTTGGCCTCCTGCACGGCATAGGCCGCGTCGATGTCGCGTTCCGGCAGAT
>JAYPUG010000246.1:0-4116 GCA_038133965.1 Rhodospirillaceae bacterium
TCCTGGTAGCGCCGTCATTGGCGGTTCCTAGGCGGGGCGGTCCTCGTCAGCATCGGCGTAACCCTGCTCACGCTACTTTTCACGCTACCGTTGTTCGGCATCTTCGCACTCGACTTGCCAAGCCTGGTCAATACAGCATTCGAGAATGTCCTGTTGGCAGAAATTTTGACGACCCTTGTCGGCTTGGTCATCTGGGCGCTCGTGTTCATGGTCGTGAGCGCTTCGTTACTCAAATTTACAATGCGGGCGGTCGACCTCAGCGGCGATGAACTCAGGAATGCCGACAACTTGATCCGAGGAAATATACACCGCATGACGGGCGTGTTCATTCTGGGAGATTTCATCAACTTCACCGCCTTCGACTACATTGTGGGCGCATTGGCCAACGAGTATGCGACGGTCCAACCAAACGTCGAGACGAGCTCTTGGTTCTCGCCGGAAACCCTGATCCCGCGGCTCTATACCACCTTGGGGCTCTTATGGCTTGCCGTAACCGCTGTGATGCTGTCGATGATCTACAAACAACTTAGCGAGAACGTGGTACTTCCGGAAAAGGTCGTTTCCCCGCTACCACCGAGCGACTACGCCAACTGAGTTAGAGCAAATCCTGCAGCTGGGCGACCAGCGGCACGTCGGCCGGCGGCATCGGATAGTCGCGCAGCGCGTTGGGGCGCACCCAGGCGAGCTCCTGCCCCTCCCTGGGACGCGGCGTGCCGTGCCACTTGCGGCACACGAACAGCGGCATCAGCAGGTGGAAACCGTCATAGCCGTGGCTGGCGAAGCCGATCGGAGCGAGGCAGCTCTCGTGGGTGTCGATGCCGAGCTCCTCGTGCAGCTCGCGGATCAGCGCCGCCTCGGGCGTCTCGCCCTCAAGCAGCTTGCCGCCCGGGAACTCCCACAGCCCGCCCATCGGCTTGCCTTCGGGCCGGCGGGCGAGCAGCACGCGGTTGTCGGCGTCGAGCAGCGCCACCGCGCTGACCAGCAGGAGGGGCGTGGCCGCGGCCAACGGGCCTAGCTCCGGTAGTCGGCGTTGATGTCGATGTAGCCGTGGGTCAGGTCGCAGGTCCACACGGTGCCGCGTCCGCGCCCGATCCCCAGGTCGATGTCGATGGAAATCTCGTCGCCCTTCATGTGGGCGGCGACCGGCGTTTCGTCGTAGCCCGGCACGAGCTGGCCCGCACGGGTGATCGGCACACCGCCGACCGAGATCGAGAGCCTGTCGCGGTCGGCCTTCTCGCCGGCCTTGCCGACGGCCATGACGACCCGGCCCCAGTTCGCGTCCTCGCCCGCGATGGCCGTCTTGACCAGCGGCGAGTTGGCAACCGCAAGACCGATGGTGCGCGCCGCACGCTTCGATTCCGCGCCCGTGACGTTGATGGTCACGAACTTCCGCGCCCCCTCGCCGTCGCGCACGATCTGCTGCGCAAGATCGACGAAGAGGTCCTTCAGCGCAGCCTTGAATTCGCGCAGAACCGGGTCGCCCGCGCCCTTGATGCGCGGCTGCTCCTTCGCCTGGCCGGTCGCGAACATCAGCACCGTGTCCGAGGTCGAGGTATCGCTATCGACCGTGATGGCGTTGAAGGAATCGTCCGCCGCGCCGCGCACCAGCCGGCGCAGGACGTCGGCCGGGATCTTCGCGTCGGTGAAGACGAAGCCCAGCATCGTCGCCATGTCCGGCGCGATCATGCCCGAACCCTTTGCGAAACCCGAGATCGTCACCTCGCACTTGCCGATGCACGCCTTGCGGGTCGCACCCTTGGGGAAGGTGTCGGTGGTCATGATCGCCTCGGCGGCGTCGCGCCAGCCCTTCGCCGACAGGGCGCGCTTCATCTGGCCCATCTTGCTGGCGATGTAATCGGGCGCGCGCGGCTCGCCGATCACGCCCGTCGAGGCGATAAAGACATCCTGCGCCCGGCAGCCGAAACGGTGCGCCGCATCGCCGACGGTCTGGGCAACCAGCAGGTCCCCGGCGTTTCCCGTGAACGCGTTGGCGTTGCCCGAGTTGACCACCAGTGCGCGCGCCTTTCCGCGCGGCAGGATCGCCCGGCACCAATCGACCGGTGCGGACGGACATTTCGAGCGGGTGAGAACCCCGGCCACCGTAGTGCCCGGCGCGAACTCGGCGACCATCAGGTCCTTGACGCCCTTGTGCTTCTTGAGGCCGACGGCGCGGCCGGCCAGGCGCACGCCGGCGACGGGCGGAAGCGCGGGAAAGCGGGCGGGCGCGAGCGGCGAGCGCTTGGATGCCGGCCCGGACGGATTGGATTTGACTGCCATGACGAAACGCTTCCCAACCTGTCGGCCAGGGACACCCGCCGGCGAATCCGCGTGGACTACTGCCGGGGAGCGCTCTCGACCGGCGAGCCGTCGAGATTGAACAGTTCGATCTTGGCGTCGGCCCGCAGGTCCGAGATATGCGTGGTGATCACCTCGCGCGTCAACTGCTCTTCCAGTTGCGCACGCGATTCCTCGAAGGTTGGTGCCGGGCGGCGACGCTTGTCCACGACCTTGATGACATGCCAGCCGAACTGGGTTTGCACCGGATCGGGGCCGACCGTGCCCGGTTCGAGCGAAAACGCCGCGTCGGCGAAGGGCTGCACCATCGCACTGCGCACGAAATAGCCGAGGTCACCGCCGCGCGGTCCGCTGGGACCCGTGGAGCGTTCACGTGCGAGTTCGGCAAAGTCGGCACCGCCTTCCCGCGCCTTGATAATGTCCGCGCCCTCTTCCTCGCTTTCGACAAGGATGTGACTCGCACGCACCTCGATCGGGCCTTCGGTCTGGGCGATCGTCGCGTCGTAGTTCGCGCGCAGCTTGTCCTCGGTCACCTGCTCGCCGATCAGTCCCTCCACATAAGCCTGCTGGACCGCGACCTTCTCGAACGCGGCGACCCGGTCGAGCACGTCCTGGGAGTTGTGCAGGTCGCTCGCTCGGCCGGCGGCGGACATCAGCTCGACATCCACCAGTTGCTGGACCAGCTGGGGAAACAGGGTTTCGAGCGGAAGCTGCTGGATCTGCGCCGGCAGGCGGCTGAAGGCGACCGCGAGGTCGGACTGGCGGATCTCCGAACCGTTCACGCGCGCAACCACCGGGTCACCCGCCGCCTGCTCGCCACCGCTGGCTTGCTGACTGAAGGCCGGTCCGGCCGTAGCCGCGGCAAACGCGAGAGCGGCCAGGGCGATAAATGTTCGTTTCATGGGAAGGACTCCTTTGGACCGCGGCCGGGATCGCGCCTTGGCCACGCTGGTTTGGGCGCTACACTGACGGCTTCGCCACATGCGCACAAGGCGAACGGCAGGCCGCCGATCCGGCCAACACGTCAAAGTGATGCCGGAATCCGGCCGTCGCGCGGCACCTGCGCGGCGACACGAAGGCGTATTTGCGATACCGCCTCCCGGCGTTGACACATCTTCGGGTGGCCCCTAGACAATGCGCCCACAATCCCCATGTTCCGGGTGCATGGCGCGTGCCCCGGAATCTGCGGTCCGGGGCAGCCAGACGATTGGTCACCCTGCACGAAACGCGGTCGAGGTAACGGTATGGTCCTCAGTCTGGTCACGCGGGCTTTCGGTACGGCGAACGACCGTTATCTGAATCGTCTCCAGAAGCAGGTCGAAGCGATCAATGCGATCGAGGCCGAGTTCGAGGCACTCGACGACGACGCGCTGCGCGCACGCACCCTCGAGTTCCGCAAGCGCCTGGCCGATGGAGAAAGCCTCGACGACGTCCTGGTCGAGGCGTTCGCGACCGTGCGCGAGGCCGCGAAGCGCACCCTGGGACAGCGTCATTTCGACGTACAGCTTCTCGGCGGCATGATCCTGCACAACGGCATGATCTCCGAAATGAAGACCGGCGAGGGCAAGACGCTGGTCGCGACGCTGCCGGTCTATCTGAACGCGCTCGAGGGCAAGGGTGTCCACGTGGTCACCGTGAACGACTACCTGGCGCAGCGCGACTCCGCCTGGATGGGCCAGATCTACAATTTCCTCGGCCTGACCACCGGATGCATCGTCAACGGGCTGAACGACGAGCAGCGCCGCGCGGCATATGCCGCGGACGTGACCTACGGCACGAACAACGAGTTCGGCTTCGACTACCTGCGCGACAACATGAAGT
>JAYPUG010000247.1:0-865 GCA_038133965.1 Rhodospirillaceae bacterium
CGCTGGGCCTGCTCGGCGCGGCGGCCGCACTGGTACTGACGGCCGTGGAGGATTCGCTCGTCTTCTTCTACACGCCCTCCGACCTGGCCGCGCGCGCCGAGCCGCCCGAAACCCTGTTCCGGCTGGGCGGGCTGGTCGAGGAAGGAAGCGTGCGCACCGACGGCGCGACCACCCATTTCCGCGTGACCGATCTGAACCGGGCGATCCCGGCCAGCTACACCGGCGTCCTGCCCGACCTGTTCCGCGAAGGACAGGGCGTGGTCGCCGAAGGTACGCTGGGTGCCGACGGCACCTTCGTCGCCCGCGAGGTGCTGGCCAAGCACGACGAAACCTACATGCCCAAGGAGGTGGCGGACGCGCTGCGCGAGAGCGGTCAGTGGCGCGAGGGGGACCCCGCGCGATGATCGCGGAGGTCGGCCAGTTCGTTCTGATCGTCGCGCTGGTGCTGGCGGCCGTCCAGGCGACCGTCCCGCTGTGGGGCGCCGCGCGCAACGATGCCGGCCTCATGGCGCTGGCCGACCGTACGGCCATCGGCCAGGCCGCGGCGCTTTTGATCGCCTTTGCGGCGCTGACCCACGGCTTCGTCACATCGGATTTCTCGCTTTCCGTCGTCTTCCAGAACAGCCACTCCCTGAAGCCGATGCTCTACAAGGTCAGCGGCGTATGGGGGAACCACGAGGGCTCGATGCTGCTGTGGGTGCTCGTGCTGGCGCTGTTCAGCGCCGCGGTCGCCCTGTTCGGCCGCAACCTGCCACCAACGCTGAAGGCGCGCGTGCTGGCGGTGCAGGCGATGGTCGGGATCGGCTTCCTCGCCTTCATCGTCTTCACCTCGAACCCGTTCGCCCGCCTCGAACCCGCACCGCCG
>JAYPUG010000247.1:923-1819 GCA_038133965.1 Rhodospirillaceae bacterium
CCTGAACCCGCTGCTGCAGGATCCCGGCCTCGCGTTCCACCCACCGCTGCTCTACCTCGGGTATGTCGGCTTCTCGATGGCGTTCTCGTTTGCCATCGCCGCACTGATCGAGGGCCGCGTCGATGCCGCGTGGGGCCGCTGGGTGCGGCCGTGGACACTCGCCGCGTGGACGTTCCTGACCGGCGGAATCGCGCTGGGAAGCTGGTGGGCCTACTACGAGCTTGGCTGGGGCGGCTGGTGGTTCTGGGACCCGGTCGAAAATGCGAGCTTCATGCCCTGGCTGTTCGGCACCGCGCTCCTGCATTCCGCGATCGTGGTCGAGAAGCGCGACGCGCTGAAGAGCTGGACCATCCTGCTCGCCATCCTGACCTTCGCCATGAGCCTGCTCGGCACCTTCCTGGTGCGCTCGGGCGTTCTCACCTCGGTCCACGCCTTCGCGACCGACCCGGAGCGCGGGGTGTTCATCCTTGCCATCCTCGCGATCACCGTCGGCGGCGCGCTGACCCTGTTCGCCATCCGCGCGCCCGGCATGAAGGGCGGCGGCCTGTTCGCGCCCGTCAGCCGTGAAGGCGCGCTCGTCGCCAACAACATGCTGCTCGCGGTCGCCGCCGCGACGGTGTTGCTGGGCACGCTCTATCCGCTGATCCTGGAGTCGCTGTCGGGCGGCGCCAGCCGCGTGTCGGTCGGCCCGCCCTTCTTCAACGCGACCTTCGGCCCGATCATGGTCCCGCTGGTCGCACTGGTGGCGCTGGGCCCGCTGCTGGCCTGGAAGCGCGGAAACCTCTCAGCCGCCGCGCGCAAGCTCGTCCCGGCCGCAGCAGCGGCGATCCTTGCCACGGCCGCGACCTTCATTGCCGTCCCCGACGGCCCGGTGCTTGCGCCCTTCGCCATGGGCC
>JAYPUG010000247.1:1829-4112 GCA_038133965.1 Rhodospirillaceae bacterium
GCTCTTCGCAGCACCCCTGGCCGAAAGCCGGCGGCGGCTCGCCGGCCTTCCCCGCGCCTCGAGCGGCATGACGCTGGCCCATCTGGGACTCGCCATCATGATCGTCGGCATCACCGGCTCTTCGGCCTGGCGTGTCGAACTCGTCACGACGCTGGCACCCGGCCAGTCCGCCGAGGGCGCGGGCTACACGGTCACCCTCACCGAGGTCACGGAGGGGCAGGGCCCCAACTACCGGTTCGAGCGCGGCATTCTGATCGTCGCGGACGGCGCGCGCGAAGTGACCCGGCTGGCGGCCGAACGGCGCTTCTTCCCCACGGCCAACCAGACCACCACCGAGGCGGGGATCGCCACGACGCTATTGCGCGACCTGTACGGCGTGATCGGCGAGCGCGGGCGCACACCCGAGACCGCGAACGCATGGACCGTGCGCTTCTTCGTCAACCCGCTGGTGCCGTGGATCTGGCTCGGCGCGCTGGTGATGGTGTTCGGCGGCTTCCTGTCGCTGAGCGACCGCCGCCACCGCGTCGGCGCGCCCCGCCGTGCGCCCGCTCCCGCACAACCCCAACCCGCTCCCGCCGAATAGGCCTGCCATGCGGCGCATCGCCGTCATTCTTCCCGTCCTGCTCCTCGCCCTCCTAGTCGGCGTGATGGCCGCGCTGCTGACCGACACGGAGCGCAACAACGATCCGTCGCGCCTACCCTCGCCGCTGGTCGGAAAGCCCGCACCGGCGATCGCGCTTCCCGGCATCGACGGCGGGCTCGAGAACGGCTTTTCGACGGCCGATCTGCTCGGCAGAGCGAGCGTGGTCAACGTCTTCGCCTCATGGTGCGTGCCCTGCCTGGCCGAACATCCGTTGATCACGCGCCTCGCCGATGACGGCGTGCCCGTCTTCGGCATCAACCACCGCGACAGGGCCGAGGATGCGCGCGCCTGGCTGGCGCGACACGGCAACCCCTACACGGCCGTCGGGTTCGATGCCGACGCGCGCACCTCGCTGGAATGGGGCGTGACCGGCGTGCCCGAAACCTTCATCATCGACCGCAACGGCACGATCGCCTTCAAGCACACCGGCCCGCTCACGGCCGACGTGCTGGAGGACACGATCCTTCCCAAGCTGCGCGAGGCGGAGGGCGGATGAGGACGCTGCGGGCAATCCTGGCCATCTCGATGCTGGCACTGGCCGCGATCCCGCACCCGGGGCACGCCGTCGAACCGGACGAGGTTCTCGCCGATCCGGTGCTCGAGGCACGTGCGCGCGACATCTCCGCCGAACTGCGCTGCGTTGTCTGCCAGAACCAGTCGATCGACGATTCCGACGCCGACATTGCCCGCGACCTGCGCCTGCTGGTGCGCGAACGACTCGTCGCCGGCGACAGCGACGAGCAGGTCATGAACTATATCGTCGCGCGTTACGGCGATTTCGTCCTGCTGCGCCCGCCGTTCCAACCGAACACGCTGGTCCTCTGGCTCGGCCCGCCGATCATGGCCATCGTGATCGCCACCCTCGCGGTCATGTACTTCCGCAGCTACCAGCGCCGGCGCGGGGCCGGATCGGGGCTCGATCCGCTATCGCCCCAGGATCGTGCGGAACTCGACGCGCTGGTCGAACGCATCGCGGCCACGACGAAACCGCCCGCGCGCCGCAGCACGCTCCGCGAGGAGCTCGAAGCGGGTCTCAGCGGCCGGGAAGACCTACCGCCCGATCCCGACGACGACGGCGGCGACAGTACGCGCTCATGAGTCTCTGGATCGTCCTCGCCGCGCTGACCGCTCTGTCGGTCGCCTGGATCGCATGGCCGCTCGTCCGTCCGCGCGCGAACGACGGCCAGCGTGCCGACTATGACGCGGCGGTCTATTTCGATCAGCTTCAGGAACTCGAGCGCGACCGCGAACGCGGCGTCATCGACGATGTCCAGGCCGGTGCGGCACGCATCGAGATCGAGCGGCGCCTGCTCGCCACAGGGCGCAACGCAGGAGCGGCGGTAGGCGGGGCACCGCGCCGCCACATCGCCCTCGCCGCAGCACTCGCCGTTGCGCTGCCGCTCGTCGCCTTTCCGGCCTATCTCGATTTGGGCGCGCCGGACCTGCCGGGCCAACCCTTTGCAGGCCGCGCACCCGCGCCGGACGAGGCGGTCTCCCCCATCGTGGCGGCGGCCCGCGACCGCCTCGATGCCGCTACGGCGCAGGCCGAAGCCAACCCGGACGACGCGCAGGCCTGGTTCGATCTCGGCCGGTTGCGCCTCGTTGCCGGCGAAGTGGGCGGCGCGCTGGACGCGCTGGCG
>JAYPUG010000248.1:0-1810 GCA_038133965.1 Rhodospirillaceae bacterium
CCTACGCGTCCTGGTGGATCATGGCCGCGATCCAGGATCACATCCTGCGCAACACCTCGATCGTGCGTGTCGCGACCACGCCGGCCCAACGCCGGCTGTTCTTCAACCTGCGCAAGGTGCGCGCAAAGCTGGCGTCGGGCCCCGGCGGCGAGTTGACCGATGCCGATCGCGAAAAGGTGGCAGACCACCTGCAGGTAAAGACCGAGGACGTTGTGCGCATGGAGGCCCATCTCGGCGGCCCCGACAATTCGCTGAACGCCTCGTTCGGTGAAGAGGACGACTTCCAGTTCCAGGACATGCTCCCGGACGAGGGACCCGGTCCCGAAGAGGTCGCATCCTGGCGCCACGATGGCGAGGTGCGCACGGCCTGGATCGAGGAGGCCCTCGACACGCTGGGCGATCGCGAGCGCGAGATCATCGTCCGCCGCTTCCTCACCGACGAAAAGACCACGCTGGCCGAGATCGGCGAGGACTATGGCGTCAGCAAGGAGCGTATCCGCCAGATCGAGGCCAAGGCGCTGGGCAAGCTCAAGACGGTACTGGCAGCCGACGGCCGCGACGCCATGACGCTGCTCGACAACGACCTGGTCGCCTGATCGACCGCGACAGAAACGAAAAAGGGGCGGCTGCCGATGGCAACCGCCCTTTTTTTTGTGCAGGATGATCTGCGGCGTCAGGCTGCCGTTTCGACCCGGGAGAACTCCGCAACCCGCGGACCGAAACCGAGCTGCTGGAGCCAGAACCGCTCCACGTCGCGCAGACTCTCGTTCGCTTCCTTGAGGTTCTCTTCGTCAATCGAGCCGGAAACCGCCTCGACATGCCGCTCGAACATGGTTTCGAGCTGCCGGCTGAGTTCGATGCCCTTCTCGGTCAGCTTCACGCGTACCGAACGGCGATCGTGCGAGGACCGCTCCTGGTGAAGGTAGCCGTGCTCGGTCATCTTCTTCACGTTGTAGGACACGTTCGAGCCGAGGTAGTAGCCGCGAAGGGTCAGTTCGCCGACCGTTAGCTCGTCGCCGCCGATGTTGTAGAGGATCAGCGCCTGGACGTTGTTGATGTCACGAATGTCATGCGTCTCGAGTTCGGACTTGATGACCTCGAGGAACTGGCGGTGCATCCGCTCGAGCAAGACAATCGTCGCTAGATATGTCTGTTTCATTGCCGTTCTCCGGCCCTTTCGGGCGCACTAGATATCCTCAAGAATGCCAGCCGCAGGTTAAAGAGGGCTTAAGCACGCGGGCGCGCTGAATTCCGGCGTTCCGGCAGACGATTTCGGAAGCCCCGAACACGCATCGATACAGGTACAGCAAGGCGTAACCGGGTATGCCGGACCCGGACATCGTCGTGATCCAGGCCGGCCACCGGCGCTTGGCCGCGGGCACGCGTCCGGCTATGTTGCCGCGCCTTCGAGGACGGAATTCAGGAGCCATCATGACGCGTGGACCTTCAACGCCTGTCGGCGTCTTCCCGCAAACGCGCATGCGCCGAAACCGGCGCTGGGACTGGTCGCGCCGGATGGTCCGCGAAAATGCGCTGTCGCCCGACGACTTCATCTGGCCCGTTTTCGTTTGCGAGGGCAGCGACCGGACCGAGGACATCCCGACCATGCCCGGCGTGATCCGCTATTCGCCCGATCGCCTGCCCGCCGCGGTCGCGGAAGCGAAGGCGCTGGGCATTCCCTCGGTCGCGATCTTTCCCGCCACTCCGGCCGAGCGAAAGACGCCGGGCGCCGAGGAGGCCTGGAACCCCGACAACCTGGTCTGCCAGGCCATCCGTGCGATCAAGGACGCCCACCCCGATATCGGTGTCA
>JAYPUG010000248.1:1820-4110 GCA_038133965.1 Rhodospirillaceae bacterium
GACCCGTTCAACTCCGACGGGCACGACGGCATCGTGCGCGACGGCCACGTCGTCAACGACGAGACGATCGAGGCGCTCTGCCGGCAGGCGATCGTCCAGGTCGAGGCCGGATGCGACATCATCGCACCGTCGGACATGATGGACGGGCGTATCGGCGCATTGCGCAAGGCCCTCGACGGGGCCGGTCACGACCATGTGCTGCTCATGTCCTACGCGGCGAAGTACTCTTCGGGCTTCTATGGCCCGTTCCGCGACGCCATCGACAGCGCAGGTTTCCTGAAGGGTGAGACCAAGGACACCTACCAGATGGATCCCGCAAACACCGACGAGGCGCTGCGCGAGGTCGCGCTCGACATCGAGGAAGGCGCGGACATGGTGATGGTGAAGCCCGGCCTGCCCTACCTCGACATCATCCACCGCGTACGCGACCGGTTCGGCGTGCCGACCTTCGCCTACAACGTCAGCGGCGAATACGCGATGCTGCGGTTCGCGGCCGACAACGGCGCGCTGGACTACGAACGCGTGATGATGGAGGTGCTGACCTCGTTCAAGCGCGCGGGCTGCAACGGTGTGCTGACCTATTTCGCCATCGATGCGGCACGACTACTCAATGACGGCTGACGACAGGGACGCGGCCGGGACGGACGAGCCCGAAGCGGCAGCAGACGACGCACCGCCGTCGGTCATCGTGCGCTACAACCCCCGCGTCCAGGCGATACGCACGCTCGCGATCCTGGGTATCGCCGCACTTTGCACCCTCATCCCCGCGGCTGCCCAGAACGCCACCCCGGAGCAGGCCTGGAAGTTCGCCGGCGCGCTCATCGCAGGGGCGTTGATATGGGCGGTGACAGCCGCTCTGCGCATCCGCGACCGCACACCCCAGGTGGTCATTGAGCGCGACGGCATCTTCGTGCGCCGTTGGAGTGTCGGCCTCGTTCCTTGGGAGAACATCGACTACATCGGCCATTCGAGCTCGATCCGCCGCGGACTCGTCGCCTCGATCACGCGCAACCGGCGCAAGCCGTACCTGCTGTTCCGCATGGTGGAGACGCCCCGCGCGCAACCCACCCTGCCCCCGCCCTTCGGTTGGTGGCAGTTCGTACGCGCGGAATTCGCGATGCAGGAACCGGTGATCGAACAGTACGGCCTCGACGTTCCCGTGAACGACATGCTGGCGGCGATGCAGGAACATATCGAGGCCTGGCGGTCACGCCAGCCCGAGGACAAAACCGCACCGTAGGATCGCGCTGATTTGCGCGAGACTGATCGATCTGGTCCGTCGGCCGTACCGATCATTTCCCGACGTCATAGTTCCCGGGCAGCCGCCCCCTTCCGGGCGACAAATCGGGATCAGCCGCCGCGAAGGAATGCGACGACGGGTGCAATCTGCGCATCGTCCATCAGCGCAGGTGCATGTCCTACACCGGCGAACTCGACGAGTTCGGCCTTCGGGCCCCGTTCGCACATCTGCGCCGCGGTGGCGGCCGTTAACAAATAGGACTCGCAGCCCCGCAGGACCAGCGCGGGCACCTCGATGGCGTCCCAAACGCTCCAGAGGTCCGCGTCGGTCACGGGCCGGGCGCGGATCGGCGCGCTGATCGCGGGATCGTAGGCCGGGGCGATTGTCCCGTCGGCGGCGCGCCGCGCCGAAGTATCGGCGAGGTGGCGCCACTGGTCGTCATCGAGCGCACCGAACGGCGCCCAGATCTCGCGCAGATACGTCTCGAACGCATCCATATCGGCAAAGCACGGGTCCGTTCCCACATAATCGCGGATGCGCGCCAATGCTTCCTTCGGCACGAACGGTCCGACATCGTTGATCACGAGCCGCTCGATCGGACTGTCGGGCAGTGCGGACAGCAACATGCCGATGATGCCGCCCATGGACGTCCCGACGAACCCGATGCGCTCGACCCCGAGCCGGGCAACGAGCGCATTGATGTCGGCCAGGTACTGGGGACAGTCGTAGCCCATCGGTTCGGGCAGCCACGCGCTCCGCCCCCGTCCGGCGATGTCGGGACACACCACCCGGTGCGTGCGCGACAGCGCGGCGGCCAGCGTGTCGAACGAACGGGCCGTCTGGGTCAGCCCATGGACGCAAACGACCACGGGGGCATCCGGCTCGCCCCATTCGGTATAATGGAGGCGGTGGAAGCCCTTGGGGTTCAGGCCCAGATACGAACGTGATCGCATGGCATTGCGGTCCAAAAAGATGCACCGGAGAAGCGCGGCGAACCTATCGCACAGCAGACGGCTACACCAACTGGGAACTGAGCTCCGACCGCGCGAA
>JAYPUG010000249.1:0-4094 GCA_038133965.1 Rhodospirillaceae bacterium
CCCTTCACCGGCTCTGGACACCGCCATGCAGGCGATCGTATCGACGCCCTTGGCCTTGATTGCGTCTGCCTTCTCGACGAAGCCCGGCAGGTGCTTGGCCGAGCAGGTCGGCGTGAATGCACCCGGCACCGAGAACAGCACCACCTTCTTGCCGCCGAACAGGTCGTCGGTCGAGACCTGGTCGATGCCGTCGGCCGTCTTGTGCGCCAATGCGCCGGCCGGAATCTTTTCACCCTTGCTGATAGCCATGTTCCCCTCCTCGCTCGGGTCCAGTCATGCACGGTCCGCGAGCCCGGAACCGATCCGTCCGGCACGCCCGCCGCAGGGCGGAACATAGACCGAATCGGGAAAGTTTCCAGCCCGCGAAAGAGGACAAAACGACGATTTTCGTCAGTTGCCGGCCACCGCGGTCGTCACGCCCGCGCTCGCCAGTCCGCCGAACACGGAACCGTCGGAAAGCAGCTCGGGCAGGACCACGCCCTGCGGCGCGTCCGGGCCGTAGATCACGTTGAACGGGATGCCGAACCGGCCGAACGAGGCCAGGTAGGCGGCGATTTCATCGCTCGGCTTCGTCCAGTCGGCCCGCATGCGAACCACCTGGCCCTTGTCGAGCGCGGCATTCACCGACGGCGTGTCGAGCACGCGCTTCTTGTTCACCTGGCAGGTGATGCACCAGTCCGCAGTGACATCCACGAAGACGACACGGCCCTCGGCGACCAGCCGCGGGATGGCGGCGCGGTCAAAGGGCTCCCAGGCCGCATCGGCGGCGGCCACCGCGGCTCCTTCGCGAACCCCGATGCCCAACGCGGGAAGCGCGGTGGGCACGACGAAGGCAAGGATCGCAGCCAGCGCGACGGCGCCGCCCAGCGCGCGCCCTTCGCCCTCGGCCATGCGGGAGCGGAGGGCGAAGAGGGCAAAGACCGCGGCCATCAGCAGGCCCACGAGGATAGCCGCCTCACTCGACACCTGCACCGCCATCACGGACAGCAGCCACACCGCGGTCGCGATGAGCGCCAGTGACAGGAACTTCTTGAGCTTGTTCATCCACGGGCCGGGTTTCGGCAGCCAGGTCGCCAGCGCGGGGAACAGGGCGACGAGGATGAACGGCAACGCCATGCCGATGCCCAGCGCCAGGAAGATCGCATAGATCTCGACGGCGCCGCGGCTGAGCGCGAAGCCGATGGACGTGCCGAGGAACGGCGCCGTGCAGGGCGTCGCAAGCACGGCCGCAAAGGCCCCCTGGAAGAACTGGCCGCCAAGCGAGTTCCCGTTGCCCGCCGAAACCGCGGCATCGGAGACACGGCCCGGAAGGCGCACCTCGAAAAGCCCCCACATGTTCGCAGCGAAGAATGTGAGCACGACCACCAGCGCGACGACGAACAGCGGCTGCTGGAACTGGATGCCCCAGCCGACGGCGAGACCAGCCGACTTCACCGCGACCGCCAGCGACGCGAGCGCCAGGAACGAGACGACGATACCCGCCGTCGTGGCCAGGAATCCGAGCCGGACCTCGCGCGGGTCGCCGCCGCCATGGCTGACGACCGACAACAGCTTGATCGAGATGACCGGCAGGACGCACGGCATCAGGTTCAGGATCAGGCCGCCGATGAGCGCGAGGCCCATGATCGAGATGAGGGCCGCGAGCGGAAAACCGCCGGTGTCCACGCCGACAATCCCGCCGGGCTGTGGCGTGACGCGGGTCTCGATCGCGCGCTGTCCGTCGATCAGGGTAAGGACGAGCGGCTCGCTTTCCAGATCGACCGGCGCGCCCTCACCGAAGATGTCCTCGGCCGTGACCGAGGCCAGGACGACGCGGCCGTCCTCGGCGAATTCGAAGACCGGTTTCGAGAACACGGCGTCGGGCGAGCCCTCGATCAGCAGGTCGGGAGCCACGAACGGGCTGTCGGCACGAAACGCCGCACGAATTGCTGGCTTGCTCGCGGGCCCCGAGACGTCCGCACCCGCGAACGAAAGCCCGACGCGGCTGCCGTCGCCCGGAACCTGGTTCCGGTAGCGGTCGATCAGGTTCGCGAACTCCGACGGATCGGCAGGCCCGGCGGGCAGGTCGAGTGCCGCCTCGAAGGTGTGGGGAATGCAGACATCGTCGCAGATCAGGAGTTCCACGCGGGCACGAAGCTGCACCGCCTCGCCGACACTCGCCACCCTGGCCGCGACGGGGAAGACGACTTCCCCTGCGTAACCGAAGGTCTCGAGGTCGTAATAGTTGAAGCGCACCGGCGCGGGCCAGCCGAACTCCGCGACGGCCAGGTTGCCGCTGCCCTCCCATTCGACATGCGGCGGAATGCCCGCATCGCCCGGCGAACGCCAGTAGGTCTTCCAGCCGTCCTCGAGACGCACTTCGACCCCAAGCGGGATCGATTCCAGTGCACCGACCCCCGTCGTCGCGGCGATCAGCCTGACATCCGCCTTCGGGCCGTCGATCCACTCGGTCGCAGCCGTGGCATTTGCCTGCGCCGACCACAAAAATGCCGGAAACGCGATGACAATGGCAGCGAGACGGGCAGCAAGGCCGATACGCGGTAACATACTGATCTGTCCCCGGACGAGGTTCGCCTGAACGTGCAACATTCGTTGAACGGTTGGAATATAGGAATTTTCCCGCTCTCGCCTAGACGGCGGCGGCTCAACCGCCCTCACAATCGCGTGTCGGGTATTGTTGGGGACCACACTTGCAAATTCGCGGTGAAACGCGAACATCGTGGCGAACGATCCCGACAAGGGTTACGTGTGAACGGATGAACCAGAACGACACGGAATCCCGGCAGTATTTCGAGGGCCAGATGCTACTGGCCATGCCGGCGATGACCGATCCGCGCTTCGAACGTTCCGTGATCTACATGTGCGCCCACAACGAGGACGGCGCGATGGGGCTGGTGATCAACAAGACCCTCGATTCGATCGACTTCCGCGAGTTGCTCGGCCAGCTGGACATCGCGGCGGGCGCCGACATGCGGAACCTCGACGTCCATTTCGGGGGGCCTGTGGAGAACCAGCGCGGCTTCGTCCTCCACTCCACCGACTACAACCACCCTGAAACGGTCGTGATGGACGACCGGGTCGGACTGACCGCCACGCTGGAGATCCTGCACGACCTGGCGCAGGGCGACGGGCCCGAACAGGCAATCCTCGCGCTGGGCTATGCCGGCTGGGGCGCCGGCCAGCTCGAGGCGGAGATACACCAGAACGCCTGGCTGTCCGTTCCCTACGATCTGGCACTTATGTTCGACGTGGCGGACGGCGACAAGTGGGAACGCGCGTTCAACAGCATCGGAGTCGATCTGTCGGTGCTGTCGGGCACCTCGGGCCGCGCCTAGGCAGCGGGCTTAGCGCCGCGGTGCAGGTGCCCGCCAACCGGTCCGCACCGCATACATGGCAAAAGAGGCGGCTACGGCAGCCATCGCAATGCCGCTCACGAGAAATGCATTGGCGACGCTCGACGCGCCCGCGACCGGCACGCTGTAGAAGGGCGAGGCGAACTGCCCGAGGAACAGCAGCATGGTCAGCGCACCGAGTGCGCGACCGCGCACGCCCATCGAGGTGCGGGTGATAACCGAGAGGTTCGCGTTGGGAAGGAAGGCACCGACCGAGAACCCGCCGACCGCCATGGCGATCAGCGTTTCGGTCAGGCTTCCCGACTGGCTGGTCAGGACGAACCCAAGGCCGCCGATGGCGAAGAGCAGGGCGAAGATCGATTCCGGACTCAGGAACAGGCGCACGCGCCCATAGAGAAGCGAGCCGGTACCGGCGCTGAGATTGAACATGCCGATCGCCAGGCCCGCACTCGTCGGATCGTCCACGCCGATCTCCACCAGGAAGAACGCCGTCTGCGACGGAATCATGAACAGGAACACCATGGCGAGGAAGGCGAGTCCGCAATAGAACCCGATCGCGGTCCACTGGCGCAGGGTCGGCGGGGGATCGGCCGCGTTGCGCACACCCCTGCCCATCCCCGTCGGCTCGTACAGGCTCAGCAGCATCAGCGGCAACAGCGCGAATGCGACGGCGAACAGGGTGAACCCCACACGCCAATGGATCTCGGCCAGAAGCCCGGCGACGACTACGAACAGCAGGGT
>JAYPUG010000250.1:0-3226 GCA_038133965.1 Rhodospirillaceae bacterium
CGGCGGGATCGAGCATTCGCAGGGCCTTTTCCGGCTGCATGTCAGTGCCGTCGTGCAGGATGCCTGTCGCGACGACCACCAGATCGATTGCTTGGACGCGTTCTGCGAGATTCTGGGCGGCGGCGGCGATAGACGCCTCGTCCTCGATATCGAGATAGACGTCCTCGGGGCCGTTCCCGGCTGCGCGCGACAGTGCGAACGCGTGCGCTACGTTCGGCGCGGTGGCCAGGGCGGAGTGCAGGGCTTGGCCGATTCCACCGTTCGAACCGGCGACTGCGACGTTCAGGGGGGCGCCGAAAGAGCTCAGCATCCGCAATCCTTCGCGGACCGCGCAGCCAGCCGTTGGAGCCAGGGGCGGAATCGCAGGAAGCCGTCATAAAGGCGGTCGAGGCACCAGCCGAGGGGAGCCAGGCGGAAGATCAGGCCCGCCCACCGGAACGCGGGCAGCGCGGACCAGAGTTGGGCGAACGCTGCGCCGCCGTCGACCAGCTCGCCGGCCGGCGAGCGGACATGAAACCGCGCCCGTGCGGCCGTGCCGGATAGATCTGGCGCGATGTCGTGCTCACCGCTTTTGGAGACGTCAATCCAGACGACATTCGAAGCGCCGCGACGTCGCCGGTAGAAACCGATCTCGCGCGAACAAAGCGGGCATGCGCCGTCAAAGTAGACGGTGACAGGGGCCTTTTGGGTCATGTCATTCACCCGCCGCCGGCTTCATGAACTCGATGACGTTGTCCCAGGGGTCGCGGACATAGACGGACGCCGTCCCGTCACGATGCGGGGTGAGCTCGCCATGTGTCTCCGCGTCGACGCGCGCGACCGCGAAGTGGGGCGGATGCTGCCCGGGCAGGACGAGCGCGAGCGCCACATTCTCGAACTGCAGCAGTGCCCAGCTCGCGTCGGCGTGCAAGGTCTCGAAGGCAAACCGTTCGCCGTACCAGGCCAGTGCCGCGTCGATGTCGGATACTTGGATCGCGATATGGTGGATCGATTCCATCGGGGTGTTTCCTGGATTGGTCATGCCGCCCTGCCCGTCGCAGACCTGTCGAGCTCATGCAGGAAATTGCGCGCATCGTCGCGTGCGTCGCGGCGCCGCGCATCGTCGAAGCCGAACCAGGTCCGGTAGGGCTGCGCCAGTCGGGGGTTGTTGCCGAGCACGTCGCGGTGTCGGGCGAGGAAATCCCAGTAGAGATAGTTGAAGGGGCACGCCTCGGGGCCCGTCTTCTCGCGAACTTTGTAGCGGCACCCGATGCAGTAGTCGGACATGCGGTTGATGTAGTTGCCACTCGCGGCGTATGGCTTAGAGGCGAGTAGGCCGCCGTCCGCGAACTGGCTCATGCCCAGCGTGTTGGGCAGTTCCACCCACTCGAACGCGTCGGCGTAGACTGCGAGATACCATTCGTGCACCGCGCGCGGATCAACCCCCGCCAGCATCGCGAAGTTGCCCGTCACCATCAGGCGCTGGATATGATGTGCGTGGGCCTCGTCCCGGGTCTGTTCGACGCATGCCCGCACGCAGGCCATTTCCGTGTCCCCGCTCCAGAAGAAATCTGGCAGCGGGCGCGTATGGCCGAAGACGTTCTCGTCCACGTATTCAGGCCCCTGGAGCCAGTAGATCCCGCGGACATATTCGCGCCAGCCGACGACCTGGCGAATGAAGCCCTCTGCGGCGTTCAGCGGTGCGTCGCCATCCCGATAAGCCCGCTCCACGCGCCGGCAGACGTCGAGCGGATCAAGGAGCCCGACGTTCAGGTATTGCGAGACGACGGCGTGATAGAGGTATTTCTCGTCGCGTAACATGGCGTCCTGGTAGTCGCCGAACCGCGGCAGCGCGACATGAACGAAGCGGTCGAACGCGGCTTCGGCGCCGTCGCGGGTCACGGCAAACCAGAACGGCTCCAGATTGCCGAAGTGGTCGCCGAAGTGCTCTTCCACAAGCGCGAGTACGTCCAGTGTGACCGTGTCTGGATCACTGCGCAGTGGTGCCGGGAAGGACATGCCGCTCTTGGGTGGCTTCCGGTTCTCGGCATCGAGGTTCCACTTCCCGCCGACCGGATTGTCGCCGTCCATAAGCAAACCAGTCTTTCGCCGCATCTCGCGGTAGAAGTGTTCCATGCGCATCTGCTTGCGGCCGTCTGCCCAGTTCGCGAAGACGTTGTGAGAACAAATGAACCGGTCATCCTCAAGAATCTCGACAGCGATTCCATGCTGCTCTGGGAGCGATACTAAGGGGTCGAGCACGCGCCGTTCGCCTGGCTCAGTCACAACCACCGACGCACAAGAATGTCTTTGAGCCGCGCGTACCATCTCGGATACAAGCTCGCCGGTGTTCTCCGAATCGACGAGCCGGACATAGTCGACGCACCAGCCGTCTGACGCGAGTTCGTCGGCGAAGTGACGCATCGCGGAGAGGATGAAGGCGATCTTCTTCTTGTGGTGGGGGACGTAATGGGTCTCGCTTGCGACCTCGGCCATGAGCACGACGTCCCGTGACTTGTCTGCAAGGCGCAAGGACGCGATATGCGGACTTAGTTGGTCACCGAGAATCGCGATCAAACGTCGTTGTACCCTGTCACCATTGCGGGTCACGCGCCCCAGACGTCGTCGTACCGCGCCGTCCCGTCTGTTTTGGGATGATCACGATAGGTCGCTCCCTTGGGGGAAGCACGGAACGTCATGCCGGTTATGGAGACACCCAGCGCGAGAAGGATATGAACAGCGATCAACTCGCCATACCAAAACCAAACGCTGGCGGCCGTGCAGAATATCGAGGTCCACATGAGGCTGAGCACCACCATCACCTGGAACCGCTGTGCCGGCGGCAGGGTGTTAAGCGGATTTTGATCCGAGTCCATGATGGAGCGGTAGAGTTCGTTCATTGATGGTCTCCGTTGTAACTGCTGTATATACGGTCAGCGGGAAATTACAGATCAATGATTGCGTGCATCACATGCCCGGGGCGTGCAGGAGGAATGCGCATGACGCACATCTGGACAGGCGCGGCGACCGTATCGACCGCAGGTCAAACTAAACAAGGAATAAGACGATGTACGCGTTTCTCTGCAGAGTGGGGCAGAAAATCTTCGAAAGCCGTCGCCCGGACGAATGGACTCGCGGCGCAGGCGCTTAGAAGAGCTACCTCTTGCAAAAACGCCCGGCCTCTGCCGGGCGTTTTTCGTTTTCGGATATGCGGCGTTCTGTCGCAGTCCAGTGTCCCGTTCGCGAC
>JAYPUG010000250.1:3236-4093 GCA_038133965.1 Rhodospirillaceae bacterium
ATTTTCCATGAAGTTTATGCGTGTGGTTTTAGTAGCGCTGCTGTTCGCTCTCCCGGTCCCGGCTGTGGCTGCCGACGTCTCTGTCGAGATGTTAAACAAAGCTGCGGATGGCAAGGAGCGGAATGTTTTTGCTCCGGCGCTCATACGAATTGAGCCCGGCGATACGGTCACCTGGGTCTCTAGGGATCGGGGTCATAATGTCGAATTCGTAAGGGGTGCGGTACCGGACGGCGTTAAACCCTTCCGCTCGGCACTCAGCAAGGACGCGAGCTACAAGTTCACTGAGCCGGGTGTGTATGTCTACAAGTGCACGCCGCACTATGGCATGGGCATGGTCGGCGTGGTCGTCGTCGGCGAGCCGGTGAACCTGGTGGACGTTCAGGGTAAAGAATACCCGGGCAAGGCGAAGAATCGCGTCGCGGAACTTCTGGACTCGCTGAGCTAGCGTGCCCGGGCGTCGCCGGTTCTGGCTTGGCCGGCGGCGCGCGGGTGGAGTGGCGAGAGCAGTGCCAACGCGCGGAAGAGCCTCGATAAACGCAAAGGGGAGATTTTTGAACTGGGGCACAGATGGAGGACCCGCAAGCAAGCTCACAACCTGCTGTAGTGCATGCCGATCGCACCGCGTTCTTCATCGTCAGCAATGGCCTGGATCATCGAGCCGAAGATGTCCGGATTGATTTCTTTCCAGTTCAGACTGCCGGCCTGCAGCAGATAGGCCCGCGCCATGCGGCTGAATTTCGGAATGTCCTTGCTGCCGGCGAATAAACCGCCATTCACGTATGGGAACACGTCCGCCCTGCGTGGGATGTCAGCGGCCTTGCGGTCCTCATGCTTGGTATCCATCGCGCGGAAAAGTT
>JAYPUG010000251.1:0-299 GCA_038133965.1 Rhodospirillaceae bacterium
CGCAAGCACGGGAAACAGGTCGAAGACTTCTTCGGGCACGCGCGCCGCACTGCGCGGGAGGCACGCGAAGCCCGTCATGAGGTTTTCCTCGACCGACAGTTGCGGAAATATGTCGCGACCCTGGGGGACGTAGGCGATCCCACGCCGCGCCCGTGCATATGGCGCCATGCGCGAGATGTCCGCACCGTCCCAGCTGACCTTTCCGCTCCGGATCGGCGCATGCCCCGTGATGCCGCGCAGCATCGAGGTCTTTCCCTCGCCAGTGCGGCCGAGCAGAGAGGTCACCTTGCCGCGGGCGG
>JAYPUG010000251.1:309-4088 GCA_038133965.1 Rhodospirillaceae bacterium
ATGTCGGCAGCTTCGAGCATCGTTCAGCGCCCCAGATAGACTTCTATGACCTTGGGATCAGCCTGGACGGCATCCATCGGCCCCTCGGCAATGACACGTCCCTCGTGCAGAACCGTGACGGCGCAATCGAGGTTGTGGACGAACTCCATGTCGTGCTCGACGACCACCAGGGAATGGTCCTTGGAGATGTCGCGCAGCAGCTCGACCGTCTGTTCGGTTTCGGCGTCGCTCATGCCTGCAACGGGCTCGTCGAGCAGCATCATTTCAGGTTCCTGGGCAAGCAACATCCCGATCTCCAACCACTGCTTTTGCCCGTGGCTGAGGTCGCCCGCCAGGTCCGAGCGGCGCTCGGCCAGGCGTATTGTTGCGAGGATATCTTCGATCCGGTCGCGCTGCCGACCATCGAGACGTGCAAACAGGGTGTTGAAAACGCCGCGTGCGGTCTTGAGGGCAAGGTCGATGTTCTCGAACACGGTCAGGCTTTCAAAGACGGTCGGCTTCTGGAACTTCCGGCCAATACCCAGATTGGCAATTGCCGCCTCGTCGAGATGTGTCAGGTCAACGTCGTCGCCGAAGAGGACACGCCCGGTGTCGGGCCGGGTCCTGCCCGTTACCACGTCCATCATGGTCGTCTTGCCTGCCCCGTTCGGACCGATGATGGCACGCATCTCGCCTCGCCCGATGATCAGGTTGAGACTGTTCAGCGCCTTGAAACCGTCAAAGCTGACCGACACACCCTCGAGGTAGAGGATCGAGCCCGAAGGCGCATACGGCGCCTCCTGCACGGTCGTCCGCACTGTCTCACCGGTCGCAGGAGCTGGATCAGGCATCGGCACGGCGCAGCCTCCGCATGACCTCGCGCTTCAGTTCACCCGAACACAGCGACTGCCAGACCCCGACAATGCCACGCGGCATCGCAAGGGTGACCAGGATGAACAACGCCCCCAGGAAGAACAGCCAGATCTCGGGTGCTGCGCCCGTGAAGTAGCTGCGCGCGCCGTTGACCGCGAAGGCGCCGATGATCGCGCCGAACAATGTGCCGCGCCCACCCACAGCCACCCAGATCGCAATCTCAATCGATTTGGCCGGAGCAAACTCGCCCGGGTTGATGATTCCGACCTGGGGCACGTACAGCGCACCGGCGATGCCGGCCAGGACCGCCGACAGCGTGAAGACGAACAACTTGGCATTGGTTACCGAATAACCGAGGAATCGCACCCGGCTTTCCGCGTCGCGCACCGCGATCAGCAGCCGGCCGAGTTTCGATGTGACCACCGCACGGCAGACAAAATAGACGACGAAAAGCGCCACAACAGTCGCGATGTAGAGGCCCACTTTCGTCGTGTCCTGGGACAGATCGAAGCCCAGAATATCCTTGAAGTCGGTGAGCCCGTTGTTGCCGCCGAAACCCATCTCATTGCGAAAGAATGCCAGCATGAAGGCGAAAACCATCGCCTGACTGATGATCGAGAAATAGACCCCCGTGATGCGGGAGCGAAAGGCAAGCCAGCCGAAGACGAAGGCGAGTGCGCCGGGCACGAACATGGCCATGAGCGCGGCAAACCAGAACTGATCGAAACCCAGCCAGTACCAGGGCAGGCTGTCCCAGTTCAGGAAAACCATGAAGTCAGGCAGGTCAGGGTTGCCATACACGCCCCGGTCGCCGATCTGGCGCATCATGTACATGCCCATGGCGTAGCCGCCCAGCCCGAAGAATGCGCCGTGCCCGAGGCTCAGGATGCCCGCATAGCCCCATATGAGGTCGAGGGAGAGCGCGAGGATCGCGAACGAAAGATATTTACCCAGCGTGGCGATCCAGAACGTCGAGACGTGGAAGACAGATTCGGGCGGAACCGCCACGTTCAGAACCGGAATGACGACCAGCGATATCACCAGAAGCGCCAGCGCCACGGTCCAGCCGCGTTTTCCCTCGAGCGCAAACAGGCGAGAGGTGATCGGCCCCATCTATCAGGCCTCCGCCGCGCGGCCCTTGAGCGCGAACAGGCCGCGCGGGCGTTTCTGTATGAACAGGATGATGATGATAAGCACGACGACCTTGCCCAGAATCGCGCCCGAGACCGGCTCCAGGAACTTGTTCACGATTCCCAGGCTGAACGCTCCGACAATGGTGCCCCAAAGGCTGCCGACGCCGCCGAAGACGACCACCATGAAACTGTCGACGATGAAATTCTGTCCCAGGTTGGGACTGACGTTGGATATCTGGCTAAGCGCCACCCCGGCTACCCCCGCGATACCCGAGCCAAGGGCAAAGGTCAGCGCATCGACATGGCCGGTGCGAATACCCATGGACGAGGCCATGGACCGGTTCTGGGTCACAGCACGCATTTGCAGGCCGAAGCGGCTGTAGCGGATGAACGCAGCGAGCGCGGCAACGACCATCAGGCAGAAAATGATGATGTAAACCCGGTTGAGGGTCACCGACACACCACCGCCCAGAGACACGGCCCCGGCAATCCAGTCGGGGTTCGCAACCTCGCGGTTGTTCGCGCCGAAGAGCGAGCGCACGAGCTGTTGCAGGATGAGGCTTACGCCCCAGGTCGCAAGCAGGGTTTCGAGCGGCCGGCCATAGAGAAAGCGTATGCAGCCGCGCTCGATCAGGATGCCGAACGCCGCTGCGACGACGAACGCCACCGGAATGGCGGCGACCAGATACCAGCCGAAGGCTTCGGCCGGCATTGATGCACGGAAGAATTCCTGCACTAAGAAGGCAGTGTAGGCGCCGAGCATGATCATCTCGCCGTGGGCCATGTTGATAACGCCCATGACGCCGAAGGTGATCGCGAGACCGATGGCGGCAAGCAGCAGCACGGACCCCAGGCTAAGACCGAAGATCAGGTTCTCCGCGATACCGAACAAGGCAAGCCGGTCGTTGATGTCGTCGATCGCCTCGGCAACTGCTACACGAACCTCTTCATCCGGTTCGTTGAACACACCATCGCCATTCTTCAGAAGCCGACGTTCGAGGGCGGACTTCACCTCGGGGCTCGAGAGACCCGAAAGGCTCGACACCGCCGCCGCCCTTACCGCCGGGTCGTCTGCGTTCAACTCGAGCATCGCGATACCCACATCCAGTCGACCGCGTACGCCGGGATGCGTTTCGCGCTCGCGCACACGCTTCAACAGGTCGAGCGCATCTGCGCTCGGGCTGGCGATGACCTTGTTGACCGCCGCCTCACGCTGGGCGGCATCCGCACTGAACAGCGCCAGCTGACCGAGAACACCTCGAATTTGGCCGCGTACCTTGTTGTTGGCGACGATCTTTTTCATCGCCGTGCGCGCAACCGTTCCGGCAGCCTCGCCCGTCAACGGGTCGATCAGATCGAAGTTGTCGTTGCTGCGCGCCACGATGAAGACCGCGCTGTCGCTTTTGCGCCGATAGAGCTGACCGTCGCCAAACGCCTCGAGAACCGGAATGGCGCGCTCGTCACCCAGTTCACCCAGCGCGACCACGGCTTCCGCCTTTGCATTGAAGTTCCGCGCATCGAGCGCGCGAACGGCTTCGGCGAATTGCGCGTCTGCGTCCTGGGCGCCGACGGGGCCAGCCAGGACCGCGAGAAGTGTTATCAGAAGGAGCGTTGCCCGGATCAACGGGTGCAGTCCGAGCGTGATCGGGAGCGATGTGGCGCGTCGCACGGCCGAGAATCTCTTTGTTGTGTTTGGGCGCTTGTTTCTTGTTCTTGGCGGTGCGCGGCGGTCCCCGCCGGGACCGCCGCGTCCGCCGGTACCCCACACGGGACTCAGTTGGTGAGGTGCTTAGG
>JAYPUG010000252.1:0-4068 GCA_038133965.1 Rhodospirillaceae bacterium
GACCAAGTGCCGGAGAGGTCGGCCAGGGCGGTCAAAAGCGCGATTCGGCGTTTGGCTCGGCGAAGGGTGACGCCGGTATCGACCAGGGATACGTCAGGTCCGAGAGACCGGATCTCCTCCAGGACCCGCGCGAACGCTAAATCCGGGCCTTCCATGAAGATATGCGGCACGAACGATATGTCACGCACCATGCACTGGGTCAGAAAACCGCTGTTTCCGAACACACCTTCAAGAAGGGCGCGTATGCCGGCGTCATTTGTGATGTCCCGCGCGAACCGTTCGAGCGCGGGGTCACGCGAAGCCGCCTCGTTGAATCGCTCGAAACCGAGCTCGGTCCGGCGCGGATCGGCGGGGCGGGGAAGGCGGTCAGGGTCTGGCGCGAACGCGAAGCTCATGGGTACGGTATGATTTCGGGGCACACTGAGGTATGGCGTTGGGGCGGTCAAGCATGCCGGAACCGGCCGGCGCGAACCGCACGAAAGGCCCGCCGTTGATCGTACGAAGCTCGCGTTTCCTGCTTCTGTTCTTCGCCGCTGCGCTCGTGGGTGTGGCGCTGATCTTTGGTGCGCTCATTATCCAGTTGAGCAGGGGCCCTATCAGTCTCAGCTTCCTCACACCCTTGATCGAACGTGCTCTTGCTTCCGATGCGGGCGGGCCTGGTATTCGTCTGCATGACACGATCCTGACCTGGGTCGAGGACGAGCGAGCCCTCGACATTCGAGCCGTGGGCATGACGTTCGTCGATACTTCCGGAAATGTGCAGGCGACGATCCCGGAAATGGCGGTCAAGTTCAGCGCGAGCGCAATGTTGCGCGGTCTCGTCGCCCCGACAAGCCTTGAGCTGTTCGGCCCGCGGTTGCGTATCGAACGAGCGGCGGGAGGCGAGATCAGCTTCGGTATCGGTACACCCACCGCGAGCGGCACGGGGCAGCGCACTTCGGCAATGGGTCTCGTCGGCGAGCTCCTGCAATCGCCGAACCCCGAACTCGCGAGCGGGTATTTGTCCAGGGTCGCCGTGCGTAGTGCATTCGTCGAGTATTTCGATTTGGGGCGTGGCATCCATCTAACGGCCCCGGTGGCGAACATCGCCTTGCTGCGCGACGCAGAGGGAATTGTCGCTGAGGGTTCCGTGACGATCGGCGAGAACGCGTCCGCTTTGCATATGGATCTGTCCGGGATCTATCGTGCCCAGTCGGGTGCGACCGATCTCGGTGTGGTGTTTGACGACCTTGCGCCATTGTCGCTCGTCCAGCTCGATCCGGCGTTCGAACCCCTGTCCCGGTTCGATTCGCGGCTCGCGGGTACCGTTGCGTTGTCGCTAGATCCCGCGCTCGAGGTGACGAGTGTCACGCTCGACCTTCGTGCACTGGCCGGCGCGATCGATGGAGCGCCGGTCTTCGAAACGCCTGTACCGTTCGATACGGCGGAACTGCGCGCCCGAACCATACGCGGGATCGACGCATTCGAGATCGAGGGGTTGTCATTCACACGAGGCGATACGCGCATTCAGGTGTCCGGCAGTGCGGACCGAATCGGGTCGGTGTGGTCGTTGAGCGTCGATGGCGCGGTCGAGGGCCTGCCTGTTAACGGGATTGCGCAGTTCTGGCCCGAGACGCTCGAGCCTTCGACGCGCGAGTGGATCACCGAAAACATCCGCGACGGAATCATCGAGCGGGCGACTGTGGGTTTCCTCGCGGATGTGCCTGAGGCGCAGCCCGATGCGTTCTCGCTGTCGTCGCTGGGAGGAGAAATCCACGTTCGTGATGCTTCGGTTCATTTTCTTCGCCCGATCGAGCCGGTCAGAGGGGTGAACGGAACGGCCCGTTTCGATGCCAGCCGGATTGCGATTGATGTGACAGCCGGAACGTTGGTGGGCAATACGCTTGAGCGCGGCCGAGTCGTGATCGAGGGCCTGAGCGGCCCCTCGCGCGGCGAGACAATCAAGATCGAGACGACAGTCACTGGGCCGGTGGGCGAAACGCTCGCTCTGCTGGACGGTGAACCACTGAACTTTATTGGCGGATTCGGGATCGACCCGACGCGTACCGAAGGAAAGCATCGCACCAACGCCGTTTTTGCCTTTCCCCTGATCAACGAACTCAAGGTTGAAGACATCGCGGTTGCGACTGCGTCTCGTCTCGTCGATTTCGGTGCCGCGGATGCTGCGTTCGGTTTTCCTGTGTCTAAGGGCGATCTGACTCTTAACGTCGACCGCGGCGGACTCGTCGCGAAGGGGACGGCCAACATCGCGTCCATCCCTGTGGGGCTGACCTGGACGGAGCGTTTCGAGCCGGATTCCGATGTCCGGACACGGTATGAGGTGCGCGCGAACCTCGACGCGCCTGCTCGCGAATTACTCGGCCTCGACACGTCGCCAGTCCTGTCGGGAACGGTGGGGCTCGGCCTGACTTATGCACTGGGCTGGGACAGCGCAGCGGCCGGAGCGGCGGAATTGGATCTGACCGATGCCACAATTGAGCTCGAACCGTTCGACTGGCGAAAAGGGGAGGGTGTCCCAGGAAGGGCATTCCTTCGCTTCATGGTGGAGGACGAGGTTCTCACATCGATTCCCGAGTTCACTCTGAATGCCGGTGATCTCGATGTCGGCGGTTCAGCGCTGTTCCGGCAGGGGGACGATGGACCGGAACTCCAGCGACTGTCATTGCCGCGCGTATCGTTCGGAGAGAACGATTTACTGGTGAGCGTCGATTTGCCCGCGGGCGTGCCCCCCGTGATTTCGGTAACGGGCGCAGCGGTTGACCTGCGGCCGGTGATGTCCGGTCTCTTCTCAGCCAACGATGAGGACCATACGCCGGCGATGACGATCGTGATCACCGAACAAACGCCGATTTCCACGGTTCGGCTTGGGAAGGAGACCAGGCTGGTCGGTGTGCACGGTACGCTCATGCACGACGGCAATGACTGGTCGGATGTCGAGCTGCGGGGAGCCATCGCGGACGCCGGACGATTCTACCTGCGTGTGGCACCCGAAAGCGGAGTGCGGCGCATAAACTTCGAATCCGACGACGCTGGCGGTGTTCTTCGCGCCTTGGACTGGATCGATACCATCCGCGGCGGTGAGATGCGGGTGATCGCGGGTATCGAAGACAATGCTGAGGGCACGATCACCGGTCAGCTCGATATGCAGAACTTCGTTCTGACTGAAGGTCCCGTCGGCGCCCAGATCCTTTCGCTCGCCTCTCTGTCCGGCATTGCCGATATTCTGCGCGGCGACGGCATCACCTTCCGGCGCGCAGAAGTTCCCTTCACGCTCACCCCCTCTGAAATCGGAATCGATAACGCCAAGGCGCGCGGTGCGGACATTGGCATTATTGCGAGCGGCCGGATCGACAGAGAGAGCGATACGCTTGAGATGGAAGGAGAGATCGCGCCCGCCTACACGCTCAACTCGATCCTGGCGAATATTCCCCTGATCGGAGCGGTCCTGTCCGGCGGGGGTGACGGGGTTTTTGCCGCCACGTTCACGGCAAACGGCCCGCTGGATGATCCGTCGGTGTCGGTGAACCCGCTGTCGGCACTGACGCCGGCAATTTTGCGGAAACTTCTGACAGGGTTCGGTGACGGCGAAGCGGTTGAGGGCGCGGACGACTTCTTCATCGACGAAGAGAATCCGGAACAGGGGCAGTGATCCGCTAGATTGGCCGGACGAGGGCGTGGCGCTTCTTCCCTGCGGAAAGCTTGATCACGCCATCGTCGTTGACCGCATCGGGGCCGACCTCGAACGTTTCATCCGAAACGGCTTCGTCGTTGATGCGGGCGCCGCCACCCTTGATCAGGCGGCGTCCCTCGCTGTTTGAACCTGTCAAACCCGCACGCGTCAGAAGCGCGAACAGCGCCACCCCCGCCTCAAGTTCTCCGCGCGGCAAGTCCGTCGTGGGCAGGCCCTCTGCGGTGGTCCCGGCTTCGAACGTCTGTTCTGCGGTTCGTGCGGCTTCCGCGGCTGCGTCTTCGCCGTGCAGCATGCAGGTTGCAGCGGAGGCCAGGACCTTCTTCGCTTCATTGATTTCCGAACCCTCGAGCGCCTCCAGACGTGAAATCTCGTCGAGC
>JAYPUG010000253.1:0-536 GCA_038133965.1 Rhodospirillaceae bacterium
TATTCGTAGCTTCAAAAGTCTGTATCGGTGTAGGCGGGGGGCGGCGCGGATGCGCCCGCGGGCGCGGCAGTGCCGGAATCCCGGGCTTGTGCGCAGGCGCCGAGCGCCAGCGCCGCAGCCAGAAACAGCGGCCCCGGCGTGCGCAAGGGCTCAGGCCGAAAGGATGAAGACGGCGACGGCAAGCGTGATCGCCGCCCCGGACAGGATCGCGAGCCGCGAAGGGCCGTCGCTGGCCGCCGCACCGTCGGTGCGCACGGCCCAAAGAATGAACCGAAACATCGCCATGAACTTCTCCACCCGTCTCGATCTCGAGACGTCCGTATGAAACCCTGCCCGTCACCTTGCCGGTGGCCGTGATGCGGAGCACCTTCGCCACGTCGAGCTCGCCGTCGAAACGGCCGCTGATCACCGCGGTATCGACCTTCGCCGTGCCCATGAAACGCCCGCCGCGCGCCACTTCGAGCGCGCGCGCGCTTTCGAGCTTCGCGTCGATCTGGCCTTCGACGACCAGGGATTCGCATCCCACGATATCGCCC
>JAYPUG010000253.1:585-4067 GCA_038133965.1 Rhodospirillaceae bacterium
TCGTTGCGTTCGCCGGGGTTCGAAAGGTTCGGAATGTCCGTTGCCCGCGCGGGCTGGCGGTCGAGAAAACTCAGATCGAGGTCCGGGCGGTCCCCGGTATCGTCGGTTTCTGCGCTCATCGGGCACCCCCCGTTTTGTTCCCGTTCAGGCCCCGGAATCACATATCGGGCGCGCGCATACGTGCTCACGCCCGAGAGTTTTGCGACTCACAGCAGCTTGCATACGACAATTGCAGCAAACTGTCGAGAAAATTATTTAAATAGCTGAATTCAATAATTATTCTTTACCCGTGGGCCGGGTGCGTTCGAACACGTGCAGCAACATGGCCGTCCCGAACAGGGGCAGGAGCAGGTTGACCAGCGGAATCGAGGCGATGACGGCCAGGGCCAGGCCCGCCATGAAGATCGTCGAACGCCGCTGCAGCCGGTAGTCGCGCAACTGCGCGGGGCTCATGCGCCGGAATCCGACCATTTCGAGGTACTCGCGGCCCAGCAGGAAGCCGTTGATCGCCCAGCCGGCGACGAAATAGACCGGCGGGAAGAAGATGAACACCAACAACAGGATGTTCATGACGATCAAGAGCACGCCGAACTTGATGCCGACGACGATGCCCTCCGTGATCGACTGGTCGCGCGGCGGCGCCAGCTCGGGATAGTGGCGCTGTTCGACGGCGCGGCAGATCGCCTCGATGTAGAGGCTGGCGTAGATGCCCAGGAAGGCCGGCAGCAGCAGGAGCATCAGGAAGAACGCCGCCACGTTCCCCAGGATATCGACGATCGTCTCGAGCGCGCCGCCGACCCAGGGCACATCGCCGATCAGTTCGGTGCTCGAGATCAGCCAGAAGATGCCCCACCACAGCAGGATGGCCGTGACCAGGCTGAGGCCGAGGCACTGCAGCAGGACCGAGCGGAAACGGGGGCTGGGAAGGTCGCCGAGCGCCTTGAAGAAAGCGGAGATCATGATCCGCCCTGAATAGCGCCTGGACCGGCGGATGGCCATGAAAAAGACCGGAAATCCGACATCCGGGACGATGCTGCGGGGCCGATTGCACGCGCTCGCGGGCCGTTTATACTCGCGCGCGTTTCCACCCGCGCCTGCCCGGAGTTCCCATGACCGACAATCCCGCCTCCGAACTCGACGTCCTGTGCGTCGGCAACGCCATCGTCGATGTCCTGGCCCAGACCGACGACGCCACCATCGACGAGCTCGGCATGGTCAAGGGCACGATGGCCCTGATCGATGCGGACCAGGCCGAGGCGCTCTATCAGCGCATGGGTCCCGGGGTCGAGACGTCCGGCGGTTCGGCCGGCAACACGGCGGCGGGCCTCGCCTCGCTGGGTTCGCGCTGCGCCTATATCGGCAAGGTGGCGGACGACCAGCTCGGCCGGATCTTCACCCACGACATCCGCGCCATCGGTGCCGAATTCGACACGCCGCCCGACGCCGACGGGCTGCCCACCGCGCGCTGCCTGATCTTCATCACGCCGGACGCGCAGCGGACCATGAACACGTTTCTCGGCGCATGTGTCGATCTGGGCCCTGACGACATCGACGAGGCACTCGTTGCGCGCGCGCAGGTGACCTACCTCGAGGGCTATCTGTGGGATCGCGACGCGGCGAAGGCGGCGTTCGAGAAGGCGGCGCAGCTGGCCCACGGCCATGACCGCATGGTCTCGCTCAGCCTGTCCGACCCGTTCTGCGTCGAGCGGCACCGGGATTCGTTCCTCGACCTGATCGCGGGCCACATCGACATCCTGTTCGCCAACGAGGACGAGATCACATCGCTCTACCAGACCGACGATTTCGACGAGGCGCTGCAGCGTGTGCGCCACGATTGCCGGATTGCCGCGCTGACCCGCTCGGAGAAGGGCTCGGTCGTCGTGTCGGGCGACGAGGTGCATGTGGTCGATGCCGCGCCGGTCGATGCGGTCGTCGATACGACCGGGGCGGGCGACCAGTTCGCTGCCGGGTTCCTGCACGGGTTCACGAGCGGGCGCGACCTGGCCACCTGTGCGCGAATCGGTGGCCTGGCGGCTGCGGAGGTGATCGCCCATGTCGGTCCGCGCCCGGCCGTCGAACTGAAGGCGCTCGTCGCCGAGGCCGGGCTCGCCTGATCCCGCGCGCCGTCGCCCTGCTTTCCGCGCACACGGGATGAGCCTCTTCGCATTCAAGCTGGCCGCGATCGCCGCGATCGTCGTGGTGGCGCTGGCGGGCGGCTTTGCCGCTGTCGGCACGCGCCGCGCGCGGAACGCCGAGCGGCTGTTCTCGCTGGGCGCGCTGTTCGGCGCCGGGGTGTTCCTCGGCGCGGGGCTGATCCACATGCTGCCCGACGCCGTGGAGGCGCTCAACGGACGGTTTCCCGACTACCCGGTGCCGTTCGCACTGGCCGCGCTCGGGCTGATCGCGGTTCTTGCGATCGACCGGGTGGGTCATGCGTTGCGGGCGCGCCGCATATCGGGCGCGGAGGGTGAGGGGACGACCGGCGCGATCCTTCTGCTCGTCGTGCTGTCGTTCCACTCGATCCTCGCAGGCGCGGCCATGGGCGCGGAGAATTCGACCGCAAACTCGGCGGTGCTCCTGCTGGCGATCCTCGCGCACAAGGGCAGCGCGGCCTTCGCTCTGACGACGGGCCTGCTCCGCGACCGGCCGGCGGGACAGGGCGTCTGGCCGTTGCTGGCGGTGTTCGCGGCCATGACGCCCGCGGGCATCCTCGCCGGGGCGGGGCTGCAGGAGGCGCTGTCGTCCTCCTCGGCACGGCTGGCGGAGGGGCTGTTCGATGCCGTGGCCGCGGCGACGTTCCTCTATGTCGCGACGCTGGAGGTCATCGGTCCGGAGTTTCGCAAGCCCGGGTCCGCCGCGGCGAACCTTGCCGTCCTGTCGGCCGGACTTGGGGTGATGGCGCTGGTCGCGGTCTGGCTGTGAGGGGTGGCCGGGATCGGGTCCGGTTTCAGCGGCCCGTCGCCGTCCGGTCCCACAGAGTATCGATCCGCAATCCATAGACCGGCACCGCCGGCGGCCGCGCGATCCGCGACCACATCGCGATGCGTTGCCCCCGGTCGTGGTAGAGCGGCAGGACGTAGTGGTTCCACATCAGGATGCGGTCAAGCGCGTGTGCCGCCGCCACCAGCTCGCCACGGTCGCGCGCCGCGCCGAGCGCCGCGATCATCGCATCGACCGCCGGATCGGCGACGCCGGCCCAGTTGCGCCCGCCCGGCTGTCCGGCGGTCGCCGAGCTCCAGTAGTTCTGCTGTTCGTTGCCGGGCGACAGGGTGACGCCCCAGAAACCGAAGACGATGTCGAAATCGTAGTCGTCGATCAGCCCCTGGAACTGGGCCGATTCCACGAGTCGGACCGAGGCGGCGATGCCCAGCCGTTCCAGGTTGCGGGCATAGGCGAGCGCGATCTTCTCGTTCGACGGCTGGCGGATGACGAGTTCGACCGTGAACCGGTTGCCGTCGATACCGCGCAGCTCGCCGTCGGCG
>JAYPUG010000254.1:0-4067 GCA_038133965.1 Rhodospirillaceae bacterium
GTGCATGCCCATCGCACCTACGAGGCCGAGGTGCGCCACGCGGTCGAGGTGCCAGCGCGCGAAGAGGCGCATCTGGTGGCGTGGTTGTCGAAACGCCTCGATGCCCCGCTTCTGGCGCCCAATCTCGATTCCGAGGGGTATCGGCTGGTCGGCGGCCGGCTTCTGCCGGCCAGCGATTCGGGCCCGGCGGCGCAGTTCATGTACGAGGCCGAGTCCGGTGCGCGGCTGACCCTCTATGTCGAGCAGAATCCCGGCCAGACGGAAACGGCGTTCCGCTTCACCGAGTATGACGGCGTGTCGGCCTTCTGGTGGAAGAATGGCCCGCTGGCCTATGTGCTGATCGGACGGAGCGAACGCGACGAGTTG
This sequence comes from Rhodospirillaceae bacterium, assembly GCA_038133965.1. GTDB lineage: Bacteria > Pseudomonadota > Alphaproteobacteria > UBA6615 > UBA6615 > JAYPUG01. The sequence continues at coordinate 367 of JAYPUG010000254.1, forward strand.
CTGACGCTTGCCCGGGCGACCTACGGGCAGCTCAATCCGTAGCCGTAACCGGTGCGCCGGCGGTGCTTTCCGCGACCTGTCCGGGTTCGCCCAACGCGGCAAACAGGATATCCATGGCGTCGCGATGCGCCGTGAAGCGCACCAGCGCGTCGCCTGAGAGCTTCTCACCGCTTGGCAGCTTGAGCCCGAGCGGGTTGATCTGCCGCCCGTCGCGGTGGATTTCGTAGTGCAGATGCGGGCCGGTCGAACGCCCGGTCGAGCCCACATATCCGATCACCTGCCCCTGCCGGACGCGTGTACCGCGGCGCACGCCGCGGGCATAGCCATTCAGGTGGGCGTAAGCGGTGGAGTAGGTGCCGTTGTGGCGAATCCGGATGTACTTCCCGTAGCCGCCGTTCGTGCCGGCAACCTCGACGGTGCCGTCGCCGGCGGCATAGATCGGCGTGCCGGTCGGGGCGGCGAAGTCCACGCCGGCGTGCAGGCGGGTGTATCCGAGGATCGGGTGCCTGCGGTTGCCGAAACGTGACGAAAGCCGTGCGCCGTCGATAGGTGTCTTCATCAGCGCTTTTCGCACGCTTTCGCCGTCGCGGTTGAAGTAGTCGATCGTGCCGGTCGATGTCTCGAACCGGTAGAAGGGCAAGGCGGTTCCGCGCAGGGTGAGCTTTGCGTAGAGGATGTCACCGTTGTTGACGATCTCGCCTGCCTCGTTGCGCTGGCGCTCGAACATGAGCTCGAAGGCGTCGCCATTCCAGATGTCACGCTGGAAATCGACGTCGAAGCTGTAGATCCGGATCATCTCGACCAGCACGTTGACCGGGACGCCGGCATCGCGCGCGTTCACGAACAAGCTCGAATCGATTGTGCCGGTAACGCGGACCTGTTCGTTTTCGAGCGGAAGTTCCACCTCGCGTGCAACGAATCCGCCATCGCTCTCGCGCGCGACCTGAACCTCCTTGTCGTAAGAGACCGGGAGGCGAAGGTCCGACAGCACGTAGTCGATCTCGGACTCGTCAACCGCCGGCTCGTCGCTGCCGGGGCCCAGGGTGATCTGGAGTTCGTCGCCCACGCGCAGGTCCCGGCGCGGGTTGTACACGCCGCCCAGCGCCTCTATCGCGCGATGGGCCTCGACCCGTTCTGCGCCAGCGCCGACGAGGACATCCATTAGGTTGTCGCCGCTCGAAATCTCGACCAGCCGGACCACGGGCTGTGGCGGTTCCGGCTCGGCCGGCGCCGCGGCGACTTCGGGTTCGGGTACGATCGGCGGTGTCGCGGCCACGCTCTCGGATACGATCTCCGGTGCATCGGGCGCGCCGACGAGCAGTCCGGCCACATAGGCCCCAACGGGCAATGCCACTGCGGCTGCTGCTGCCGCGACCGTTATCCGTTTTGCACGAACGTCGAGCTTCACGCCGGTTCCTTCCGTGATCTGGAACGCTCCGCGAATCAAACGTCGGCGAACCACGTTTCTCCGATTCGCCGACGGTTAACGAAAATGCGTATCGGCTCCGCGTCTGTCAACAATCCAGATCCGCGTTCGAATAAATTTTTCGTAATAGTATCAGTTGTTTGCCGGTTTCGTGCGCAGTGCGCCGGCGAGCCGGGGATAGAACGCCAGCAGGGTGAGCGCGCGGACAACCATGAACAGCATCACGGACGCCCAAAGCCCGTGATTTCCCCACATTTCCGGCAGGGTGAACATCGCCGCTGCATAGATCGCCACCGAAATCAGCATGGCATTGCGCATCTCCGCAGCGCGGGTCGCGCCGATGAACATGCCGTCGAGCTGGTACGCCCAGACGGACAGCACCGGCGACAGGATCATCCAGGGCAGGAATGCGCCGGCGAATGCGCGCAGTTCCGAAATATCTGTCAGGAGCGCCAGGACGTGCGTTCCGAGCACCGCATAGAGGGCGGTGTAACCCAGTGCCACGGCGGCAGCCATGGCTGTTGCCGCGGTGACCGTGCGACGCAGCGCGTTCCTGTCGCGAGCCCCAATAGCTTCGCCGACCAGCGCCGAAGTGGCATGGGCGAAACCGTCGAGCCCATGGGCGAGGAAGGACTGGAAGTTCATCAGGAGCGCATTTGCCGCCAGCACGTTCGTTCCGAGCCGCGCACCCGTCCATGTAACGAGCGACCAGGCGAAGATCATGGCAAGCGTGCGAATGAAGATGTCCCGGCTGACGCGGAACAGGCTGGTGAGCTCGCCGATGTCGAAGATTCGGGTGCGATTCCACGTGCCATCCGTTTGACGCAAGCGAGAGATGATCAGCGCCAGACCGAGTGCGGCACCAGCGTACTGTGAGATCGCGGTGGCCAGTGCGACGCCCTCGATGCCCCAGCCCAGATCGACGACGAACCAGATGTCGAGGCCCGCGTTCAGCCCGTTGACCAGAACCTGGGTTGCTAGCGCGGCCCGGGCATACTGCATGCCCAGCAGCCAGCCGAGGACCGCGTAGTTCGCCAGTGTTGCCGGCGCGCCCCAGATGCGCGTGTCGAAGTACTGGCCGGCGAGGCGTTCGACCTCGGGGGCGGCCTCGACAATGGACAACGCCAGTGTCCTGAGTGGCGTTTGTGCGACCAACAGGACGAGGGCCGCCGCCATTCCCACGATCAGCGCGCGCGCGATGACGGCGCGGATTTCGTCCCCGTCCGCGCGTCCCCGGGCCTGCGCGACGAAACCGTTCGTTCCCATGCGCAGGAAACCGAAACCCCAGTAGAGGAACGAAAAGATCATCGCGCCCACGGCAACCCCGCCGACATAGGCGGGGTCGGGCAGGTGGCCCATCACGGCGGTATCGACCGCGCCGAGCATGGGAACGGTCAGGTTCGACAGAATCGTCGGCCACGACAAAGCCCAGATACGGCCGTAGGGGCCGTCACGCAGGCTGGCTGCGAGACTTCGATCCGAGCGTTCGTGTGCGCTCACGGGCGGACTTCGATCAGCGGCCGACCGCGTAGGCTTCCTGGAAGCGCGGGTGGGCGGCCCCTTTCAGGAACCATCCCTGGGCGCCGCGTTCCCGGCCGACGGCGGTCATCCGGCCCGAGGCCCAGTCGCCCACCATCGTCATGCGGTGGCCACGGCGGCGCAGTTCCGCGACGGTTTCGTCCGGGAACCGGCTCTCGGCCTTGACAACCGCCGGCTGGAAGGTACGGGGGTAGAAGCTCGACGGCAGGTGATCGGTGTGGAAGTTGGGTGCGTCGATGGCGGCCTGCAGGTCGTAGCCATGGTGGATGTGGCGCAGGAACATGCTCAACGCCCACTGGTCCTGGGCGTCGCCGCCGGGTGTGCCGAACGCGATCGCCGGCGCACCGTCGCGCAGGGCCAGGGTGGGGCTGAGCGTCGTGCGCGGACGGATCCCAGGGCGCAGCGTCGTGTGGAAGCCCTCCTGCAGCCAGAACATCTGAGCGCGCGTGCCGAGACAGAAACCGAGCGCCGGGATCGTCGGCGAGGATTGCAGCCACCCGCCGCTGGGCATGCACGCAACCATGTTTCCTTCGCTGTCGGCGGTGTTGCAGTTGACCGTATCGCCGCGCCCGTTCACCTCGGCTGTGTCGGCTGCTGCGTTGGGCTCACCGATGCCTGCCTGCGCGGCGTTCGGCTCGCCCGCGCCGGGCGCTTGTGCGGCCGTCGGATCCAGGATCGCAAACTCGGCGAGCCTCGGCTCGCGCCCGTCGGGCGCACCCGGCAGGAAGTCGAGGGA
>JAYPUG010000255.1:0-4024 GCA_038133965.1 Rhodospirillaceae bacterium
CTGGTAGAGGTCCGATTGCTCGGTCTTTGTCGGCATGCCCGTGGACGGGCCGGCGCGCTGTGCGTTCACGACGACCAGCGGCAGCTCGGTCGCGATGGCGAGGCCGATCGCCTCCATCTTGAGCGCGATACCCGGACCGGAACTGGACGTGATGCCCAGTGTGCCCGCGTAGGACGCACCGATGGCCGCGGCCGCGGCCGCGATCTCGTCTTCTGCCTGGAAGGTGACGACCCCGAACTCTTTCATCCGCGCAAGCTGGTGGAGCAGCGAGGAGGCCGGTGTGATCGGGTAGGAGCAGAAGGTGATGTTGAGGCCCGCGAGTTGCGAGCCGGTCAGCAGACCCAGCGCAACGGATTCGGTGCCGGTGATCGTGCGATAGAGGCCCGGCTCGATTTTGGCCGGCTCCACCTCGAAGCCCGAAAGCTCCGCGGGCATCTCCGCCGTCTCGCCGAAGGCATGACCGGCGTTCAGCGCCGCGATGTTGGCGTCGGCGATCTCGGGCTTGCTCTTGAACTTGGTGTTGAGCCAGTCGATCGAGGCCTGACGCTTGCGCCCGTACATCCAGTAGATGAGGCCGAGCGCCCACATGTTCTTCGAACGCAGCGCTTCCTTGTTCGACAGGCCGAACTCCTTCACCGCCTCGACGGTCAGGCGGGACATGTCGACCTTGACGACCCGGTAGCCGTCCAGGCTGTCGTCCTCCAGCGGGTTCGCGTCGTAACCGGCCTTGGCCAGGTTGCGGTCGGTGAACGACCCGGTGTCGGCGATGACGATGCCGTTCGGCTTCACATCGGCCAGGTTCGTGATCAGCGCCGCGGGGTTCATCGCGACCAGGACGTCGAGCTGGTCGCCCGAGGTCATGATCTTGCGCGCACCGAAGTTGATCTGGAAGGCGGACACGCCGAACGTGGTGCCGGCGGGCGCGCGAATCTCGGCCGGGAAGTCCGGGAACGTCGCGAGGTCGTTCCCCGATATGGCTGCTGTCATGGTGAAGTGGCTGCCGGTGAGCTGCATACCGTCACCGGAGTCGCCGGCGAACCGGACGACGGCGGATTCGATCTCCTGTCGGTCGCCTTCGGGCCGTTCGATGGCCGCTGCCTCAGACATCGGGTTTTCCTTCCCGTTTCTTTACGAGTGTGGTTCCTGCGCGGGGCTGGTGCGCCCACCGCGTCAGCGGGGCGTTATCCGCTCCTTACCCTTGTGTTTCAAGCATAAACTCGCGGGTCCGGATCGCAATCAAGGTCTTTTGCCGGTCAGTCAAGGACAGCGATCATTTCATCGACTTTGACGAACTTGCGGCGCGGTGCGCCGGCTGCCGCGGCATCGACCTCGGCGGCGTCGATCCGTTGCCAGTCCGCGAAATCGACGATGCGCACGCTCCGCTCGCCGAGAAGCGATTCCAGCGCCTCGCGACCGGGCTTCGTGCCGTCGGAGATGTCCTCCAGAATCTGCGTCGCCGCCGTATCGCCGTCAGGCTTGTTCGAGCCGATCACGCCGGTCGGGCCGCGCTTGATCCAGCCGACCGCATAGACCCCGTCTTCGACCCGTCCGTCGTCATGGACGACGATGCCGTTGTCGGCGTCGAACGGAACGCCGGGGAAGGGCTCGGAAAAATAGCCGATCGCAGGGACGACGAGACCGCACGCGATGTCGAAGAACTCGCCCGTGCCGACCGAGCGGCCGTCCTCGACCTTCGTCTTTTCCATCCGGATCCCCTCGACCTTGTCACCGCCGAGAATTTCCACCGGCTTGGCATAGAAGGCGAAGTGCACGCGCTTCGACTTGCCCGCGGGATCGACGTCGGGGAACTCCTTCATCGTTGCGAGATTGCGCTCCTTGAGCCGCCGGTCGCGGTCCGACCAGTCGCCCTCGACCTCGTCGGGAAGCTGGTCCGTGTCGATGATCGGCGTGCAATCCTCCAGCTTGCCCATCTCGCGAAGCTCGACGTTCGTGAACTTCGCCTCGATCGGGCCGCGCCGGCCGACCATGTACACGTCCGTGATCGGCGAGGCGTCGATGGCCTCTGCGGCGTGGGTCGCGATATCGGTTTCGGCCATTTCCTCGGGCGTCTTCACCAGCACCCGGGCCACATCGACGGCGACGTTGCCGTTGCCGATAACGACGACCGTGCCGGTGTCGAGGTTTGGATCGAGGTCCGTGAAGTCGGGATGTGCATTGTACCAGCCGACGAAATCGGCCGAGCCGAACACGCCCACCTTGTCCTCGCCGGGAATGCCCAGCTTGCGGTCGCGCGGCGCGCCGACGGCAAGCACGACGGCATCGTAGATGTCCTTGAGTTCTTCCATCGTGACGTCGCGGCCGACCTCGACATTGCCGAAATAGGCAACGCCGTCCGCCTGGGCGGTCTTCTCATAGACCCGCGCTACCTTCTTCGTCGTCTGGTGGTCGGGGGCGACGCCGCCGCGGATCAGGCCGTAGGGGGTCGGCAGGCGCTCGATGATATCGACGCGCACGTCCCGGTCGCTCTTGAGCAGGGCATCGACTGTGTAGAAGCCGCTCGGTCCTGCGCCGATGACTGCAACGTTGATTGTCATGATTCCTCCCTAGAACTCGGCGCGAATATAGCCAAAGCGTCATACGTCCGCCATCCCGCGCGGCACGCGCCGACAAACAGTTCGTAACGGATTCGACCTCGGCCCGAAACAGGCCATATGATGAACATGGCGAACACGATTCGCCGCAGGGGGAATGAGAGCGTGCTGCAGGCACGCCGCACAGATCGACCGACAGGAGCTTGAACATGCTGCGCACGAATTTTCGCGCCCGCATGGCGGCCATCGCCACGGCCATTGCCATCGTTATTCCGGTTTCGGGGGCCGGGGCCCAGCAGGGTGAGATTCGTATCGGCGAGATCAACAGCTACACCGGGCCGCTCGCCGCGTTCACCGTTCCCTACCGGAACGGCTGGCAGCTCGCGGTCGAGGAGATCAATGCGAAGGGCGGCGTGCTGGGCCGGCCCCTCGAGGTGATTTCGCGTGACGATGGCGGCAAGCCCGCCGACGCGGTGAAGTTCGCAGAAGAGCTGGTACGCCGCGAGAATGTGGACCTGATCGCCGGCACATTCCTGTCGAACATCGGCCTCGCCGTGGCTGACTTCGCGGCGCGCAACAGGGTCCTGTTCGTTGCTGCCGAGCCCCTGTCCGATGCGATCGTGTGGGCGAAGGGCAACGACTACACCTTCCGCCTTCGTCCCTCGACCTACATGCAGGCGGCGATGCTGGCCGAGGAAGCGGCGAAACTGCCGGCGAAGCGCTGGGCGACGGTTGCGCCGAACTACGAGTACGGCCAGTCGGCGGTGAAGGCGTTCAAGGAGGTGCTGTCGGCGCGCCGTCCGGATGTCGAGTTCGTCGAGGAGCAGTGGCCGGCCCTCTTCAAGCTCGATGCGGGCGCAACGGTCCAGGCGCTGGCCCAGGCCGAGCCGGATGCGATCTACAACGTCACCTTCTCCATCGATCTCGCCAAGTTCGTCCGCGAGGGACAGCTTCGCGGTCTGTTCGAGGGGCGCGAGGTGGTGAGCCTCCTGACCGGCGAGCCCGAGTATCTCGATCCGCTCAAGGGCGAGGCGCCGGAGGGCTGGATCGTCACCGGCTATCCCTGGCAGGCGATCGAGGACCCCGCCCACAAGGCCTTCCTCGATGCCTACCAGGCGCGCTTCGGCGACTATCCGCGCGCGGGTTCCATCGTCGGCTACAACACGATCCTGTCCATCGCGGCAGCAATCGCGAAGGCGGGATCGACGGATACGGCCGCGATGGTCGCGGCGATGAAGAATCTGGACGTCGATACCCCGTTCGGCCGCATCACCTATCGTTCGCTCGACCACCAATCGACGATGGGCGCCTATGTGGGGCGCACCGCACAGCGTGACGGACGCGGGGTCATGGTCGATTTCCGCTATGCCGACGGGGCGGACTACCTGCCCGACGACGCAACCGTGCGCAGCCTGCGTCCAGCGAACTAGCCGGCCGCGCGCCGCTCGGCCGGGGCGGAGACAACGTTGAGC
>JAYPUG010000256.1:0-2987 GCA_038133965.1 Rhodospirillaceae bacterium
TTCCTGATTTGACCGGGAACCCGGCACGGGCTGCTTCGATGCGCCTTTACGGGGGATAACCGCAATGGAAGCGTTCAATTTCCTGGGCGACGTGCTGTCACTCGCCAATCTCGGCGCGATGATGATCGGCATCGTCGTCGGCCTGATCATCGGTGCCATTCCGGGCCTCGGCCCGCCCATGGCGATCGCGCTCATGATCCCGATCTCCTTCACCTGGGAGCCGCAGACCGCGCTGATCATGATGGTTTCGACCTACGCGGCGGGACTGTATGGCGGCTCGTTCACCGCGATCCTGTTGCGCGCACCCGGCACGTCCGCATCGGCCGCAACGGCGATCGAAGGCTTCGAAATGACGAAGCGCGGCAAGGCGATCGAGGCCATTCGCATGGGCACCTTCGCCTCGGTGATGGGCGGCCTGATCAGCGGCTTGGTGCTGCTGTTCCTCGCCCCGCCGCTGGCCACCGTGTCCCTGCTCTTCGGACCTGCCGAGTATTTCCTGGTCGCGATCCTCGGCCTGACGGCCATCGCCGCTGTGTCCTTCGGCGCGCTGTTGCGCGGCCTGGCCGCCGGCATGCTCGGCCTGTTCATCGCCACCATCGGCGTGGACAACATGACGGCCTATCCCCGCTTCGTGTACGGCGAGACCGGCCTGCTGTCGGGCGTCGGCATCCTGCCGACCGTCATCGGCCTGTTCGCCTTCGCCCAGGCCATCACGCTGTGCGAGGGCAGTCCGAACACGAACATTTCGGGCAAGTCGACGCTCAGCTGGTACATTTGGCCAAAGGTCAGCGAGATCGTGCACTGCCGCTGGTCGCTGGTGCGCGGCTGGGTGACCGGGCTCGTTATGGGCATCATCCCCGCCGCGGGCGGTTCCGTGGCCCAGTGGATCGCCTACTCGTGGGAAATCCAGCGCGGCAAGCCGGGCGACCAGTTCGGCAAGGGCGAGATCAAGGCCGTCGCGGCCACGGAGGCCTCGAACAACGGCGTCACGGGAACCTCGCTGATCCCGATGTTCGTGCTCGGCATCCCCGGCGGCATCTCGGCCGCGGTCATCCTCGGCGCACTGATGATCCACGGCCTGCAGCCGGGCGACACGCTGTTCCGCAAGACGCCGGAGATCATCTACACGGTGATGTGGGGCTTCGTGCTGGCCAACATCCTGATGGGCGCCGTCGCCGGCCTGATGGCCCGCTCGCTCGCCTACTGCACGCTGGTGCCGCGCGGCGTCCTCGCGCCGATCATCATGATCTTCTGCGTGGTCGGCACCTTTACCGCGAGCGGCAACCCCTACGACGTCGCGATCATGGTGGCGATGGGCGTGATCGGCTACTTCGCCCAGAAGTACAACTTCTCGCCCGCCGGCATCCTGCTCGGCGTCATCCTGGGCCCGATCGCAGAGCAGGGCTTCCGCAACATGATCGTCATCACCGACGGTGACGTCATCCCGTTCCTCGCCGGACGGCCCGTGTCGATCATCATCATCGTGATGATCGTCGGCGCCCTGTTCTTTGCGCTTCGGCCCAAGAAATGGGAAACCGCGGAGGAAGAGTACAACACCACCGGCAACGTGGAGGCGGCGAAGGGCCAGAACGACTAGCCCCGCCCCCAACGCAACGGATCGGGCGGGCCCGGTGCCGACCGGGCCCGCCCGCACGACTTCAAACCCCAGAAAGTTCAACGAGGGAAGAACGATGGCAGACGCAGAAATCAAGAACATGACCCTCCTTGCCCAGGACACGCTCGTCGGGTTCGGCGGCATGGGCGAGGGCATGTCGATGCAGGTCACGGGCGACGGTCGGCGGGTCATCTGGCTCGCGCACGAAAGCGCGCCCAAGAACTTCACCGGCGTCGATGTGACCGACCCGCGCAAACCGAAGGTCGTCGTCCAGACCGAGCTTCCGGTCATGGAGATGCGCTCGAACTCGCTGGAGGTCACCGGCGACATCATGGCCGTCGCCTACCAGACGCCGGGCGTCGATATGGAAAAGGTCGGCGTCGAGCTGTTCGACATCTCGACCCCCGAGGACCCGAAGTCGATCTCGTTCTTCGACTGCTCCGGTCCCCATTCGCGCGGCGTCCACCAGCTCTGGTTCGCCGACGGCGAGTATGTGCATTTCGCCGGCGGCTCCGACGACTTCGTGCCGACCAACCCGAAGGACGACCAGTTCTACCGCTGCATCGACGTCCGCAACCCCTCGAAGCCGACCGAGGTCGGCCGCTGGTGGTACCCGGGCACCCGCGAGGGCGACAACGAGGCGCCGCCGCCGCGCCATCCGGAGTTCGATTCGGGCTTCCGTGCGCACAACACGAACGTCTATCCAGAGCGCCCCGACCGGCTCTACATGGGCTATCTCGACGGCGGGACGTTCATCATGGACATCTCCGACAAGTCGAGCCCGCAGGTGATCGGCGCATGGAACCCGCATCCGCCGTACAACGGGTTTGCGCACACCGTGTTGCCGCTCTTCTCGAAGGACATCCTGATCGTCACCGACGAGAGCGTGCGCGACGACGCGATGGACTGGCCCAAGCTCGCCTGGGTCGTCGATGCGCGCAAGGAAGACAATCTCGTCCCGATCGGCACCTTGCCGCTGCCGCCTCTGGAGGACTTCCGCAACCGTGGCGGCCGCTTCGGCGCACACAATCTGCACGAGAACCGGCCGGGACCGTCATTCCAGTCCGACGACCTGATCTTCGGCACCTTCTTCAACGGCGGCCTGCGGGTGTTCGACATGTCGAACCCGCTGCAGCCCAGGGAAGTTGCCCACTTCGTGCCGCCCAAGCCGGACAACTCGCCGGTCGCAACGGCCCAGATCAACGACGTCTATGTCGATGAGAACCGGACCGTCTATTGCGTGGACCGCCACGCGGGCGGCCTCTACACGCTGACCCTGGACATCTAACAGGTCAGCCCCTGAGGCCCGACAGGGCCGAACGGACAAAGGGATGGCGGGGCGCGGCGAGGCCCCGCCAGAACCCTTCCAGAA
>JAYPUG010000256.1:3006-4022 GCA_038133965.1 Rhodospirillaceae bacterium
GGCGCCATCCGGTCCGCAAAAACACCGGTCTCCCCGTTCAGCGCCGCCCGATCGAGAGTGAGCGTGCGCAGAGCACCATCGCCGTCACCATCATCGCCACCGTCTGCAAACCGGACCGCGAGCGGCCCGTCTTCCAGCCAGAACAGCACAGGCACCCGGCGCTCGGACCCGGCCCATTCGAAGGCCGCGTTCGGGAACGGCCGGTAGGCCGTGTAGGCCCACGCCAGATGTGCGACGTCGGGGTCGAGCCCCGCCGGCGCGATCAGCCGGGCGCGCTCCCCCTCGATCACGGCCGTCACCGCATCGAAATAGCGGCCCATCCAGCGCCGAAGCGCCACGTCGAACACTCCGCAATGGCTCAGGTGAAATTCGCGCAGAAAGGTCAGGCAGTCGTCCGGCCGGCCGACCTTTGCGGGGTCGGGCGGGCGGAACAGCGGATAATCTTCGCCCGCCAGCCGGACGGCGCGTCCGGGGACGAGCGCGATCCGCGCGCCGGTTCCATACTCGATTACGACCGGTTCGCGCATGGACCGTTCACCGTGGGGCGGTTGACTCTGGGACGATTCGTTCATGGGGGCGAACAAAACCCTTTTTTCGCGTCCGGACAAACCCGAATATGTCCTGCAACGCCGGCAAGGCGAAAATCAGGGAGAGTGCGATGCGGACTTTGACGATCAACGTGTTTCCCGGGGCGATCAACGTGCCCCTGTGGTCGGGAACGGAACAGGGCTTCTTTTCGAAGCGCGGCCTCGAGCTCGACATCGTCTTCACGCCCAACTCGATCGAACAGCTGACCGGCCTCGCCGCCGGCAAGTTCGACATCATCCTGACGGCAATCGACAACATCGTCGCCTACAAGGAAGGCCAGGGCGAGGTCCCGGCCGACGGCGACACCGACATGTTCGCCTTCATGGGGTCCGACGACGCCTTCCTGCGCCTCGTCGTCCAGCCGGACATCCAAAGCTTCGACGATCTGCGCGGCCAGATCCTGACCGCCGACGCGCTGACCACCGGCT
>JAYPUG010000257.1:0-2663 GCA_038133965.1 Rhodospirillaceae bacterium
GCGGAGACCTGCATGCGGAACGGCCCCTCGAGGTCCACGGCCGGCGGCGACACCTGCTCGACGATGGTCCGGAAGAGTACGTCCATGTCCGCACCGCGTTCGTCGGACGACAGCGACGCCCAACCTTCAATGGCTGACGCGAACACCGTTGTGAAGTCGAGCTGTTCGTCGCTCGCCCCCAGCCGGTCGAACAGGTCAAAGGTCTGGTCCACGACCCAGTCAGGCCGCGCACCCTGCCGGTCCACCTTGTTGACGACCACGACGGGCTTGAGGCCTGCTTCCAGCGCCTTGCGGGTGACGAAGGCCGTCTGCGGCATCGGCCCTTCGACGGCATCGACCAGCAGCAGGACCGAGTCCACCATCGACAGGACCCGCTCGACCTCGCCGCCGAAATCGGCATGTCCCGGCGTATCGACGATATTGATCCGCCAGTCCTGCCAGTCGAGCGCGGTGTTCTTCGACAGGATCGTGATCCCGCGTTCGCGCTCGAGGTCGTTGGAGTCCATGACCCGTTCGCGGCTCGCCAGTTCGCCGTGGCTGCCCAGCGTTCCCGACTGGCGCAGCAGCTGGTCAACCAGGGTCGTCTTGCCGTGATCGACATGGGCGACGATCGCGATGTTGCGGAGTTTCTCGACGCTGTCGGACATCGTGCTCTGCCAAAAAAAGCGCCGCCCGGCCGGGCGGCTTCTCGAATTGCAGTGCCCGTAACACGGAACGCCGCTCAATGCGAGCGGCTTTGCGCCACGAAGCGGGAAAAGGAGTGCGGCAGATCGCCCGCCGCGCCCTACCATGCGGCGGCGGTCAGAACACCAGCGCCACGAAGATCAGGATCATGCCGAGCCACGACACCGCGAACGAGATCGTGCGCAGAAACGGGATCGCGAAGAGATAGACGAGCGCATGGGCGACCCGGCCCCAGAAGAACAGGGTCGCGCCAAGAACGGTCAGCTCGGTACTCACGCTCAGCACATGCGCAACCAGGACCAGCGCGGCAAACGGTGGCAGGTTCTCGACCATGTTGAGGTGTACCCGCTCGGCGCGCTGCGCCCACTTGGCGGGCGCCGGCGGGTTCTCCGGATAGCCCATGGCGCCGGCCATACCCTGGGAGCCAATCCGTTCGAGGATATAGGGGATCCAGAGGATCGCAGTCAGCCCGGCACTCAGCGTCAGGTAAAGCAGTTCGGTCGTCATGGCTTTCTCCTTTGTCGGATATCCAATCAGTCGAAGAATGCGAAGACCCGTGTCTCGAGGCTCTCGCGCGGTGCGGCATTCGCGGGTGCGGTCGGGTCGTCGAACGACGTGTGCAGGGCCCAGCGCGCCCGGCCGTCCGTCTCGGTGTCGTAGTTCTTGATGAGCACCGCCTCGCTGCGCGTCATCTGCGGGAAATAGAACCAGCGGTTCTTCGCATCGTAGGAGGCATGGCGCGTCTGGCCGACCCGGTTGTAGGCACGGCGCTCGACCGTATGCATGTGGGCATCGTCGATCGCGTCCCAGGGACAGAACGCCATCGGCCATTCCTCGATCGTCCCGGCCGTGGAGCGCCAGACATTGACGATGGCGAACCGCTTCGCGAGCTGCGCCTCCGCCTCGTCGCCCATCACGTCCTCGACCCGCTTGCGCGCCGACCAGTCGGTGTAGTCCGTGTGGGCCGCATTGGCCGGGTCGCGCGCATTGTGCGCCTCGCGCAGGCTCTGCGACGAGGAGCGCCTTGTATGGTCGAACACGAAGGCCCGCGAGGCCCCGGTGTGGGTGAGGATCAGCGCCTCGGCCTCTGCGTTGTAGATGTTCTCCAGCTGCGCATCGTCCTGGAAGTCCGTGACCGCCGTCTCGTGCCCGACGAGCATGTATCCGTCACGGTCGAGGCTCAGTTCGCCGGCCCGCGGGCGGGCATTCTCGACCGTCATGTGGTGGAACTCGCGCTCACCCTCGAAGTTCGTGCGCTCACCCGCCACATTCGATTGGTAGAAAACCGGCAGCTCGCCCGTATTCACGAGGTACCCGATGGGGGCCTCGATGCTTTGTCCGGTGTCGCTCATGCTCATCCCCTGATTCCAGTCGGCTCAGCTTAGGTCCGCTCCGGCACAGGCCGCAACCGTTCGGCCCGCTGCAAAACCCATACAAAAAGGGGCCCCGGAGGGCCCCTTCCCGTATCGTTTGCCTCCTCCCCGTTCGGACTAGAACAGGAAGTCGTCCTCGTCCGTCGCGCCGGTGTCGTCGTTCGCCGTCGGGCCGGTGTTGACCAGCTCGATGTCATAGCCTTCCCAGTCCGTCAGTTCGAGCGTCGCGAAGGAGCTGAACACATAGGTCGGGCCGTCGTCCCTGCTCGGGTCCGAGTTGGCCGCGAGGAACGCATCGAACGCCGCCAGGTCGGCCTGGACGCCCGCGTCCGCGGCCTCGCCATAAGTCAGACGGAAGAGGACGGTGTCCGTCCCCGTGCCGCCGTCGTAGATGTCGGTGGCGCCGAGATTCTCCTGAATCGTCCAGACGCCGAGATCGTCGCCCTGCTGGCCGAACACCATGTCGTCGCCGGCGCCGCCATCCAGGTAGTCGTCGAAGCTGACGCCGTCGCCGTCATGCGAACCGCGCCCGGAACCAGAGCCGGAACCAGAACCCCGGCGGCCGCTGCCGGACGCCGAGCCGGAGCCACGCCCGCTGGCGGACCC
>JAYPUG010000257.1:2673-3943 GCA_038133965.1 Rhodospirillaceae bacterium
CGGTACTGGATGCTCCGGCCACCCACAGGGGCAGCCGGGTACGCGACCGGAAATCCGGCGCGTCAGGTCAGGCGGCGCTCAGATCGACGGCCTTGGGGCCGCGTGCGTCGTCCTGGACCTCGAAGTTGATCTTCTGGCCTTCGTTCAGCGTGTCCATGCCGGCCTGCTGTACGGCCGTGATGTGCACGAAGACGTCCTTGCCGCCATCATCGGGAGCAATGAAGCCGAAACCACGCGTGGTGTTGAAGAACTTTACGGTACCTGTAGGCATACTTTGTTCGTCCATTCGTTAGGCGCACGGACACGATGTCCGCGCCATGAAATCAGCACACGCAACTTTCCGGCGGAACGTTTCATCCGTGGCGGTGCCACGGGCAGTCGGCTCGCTCAAGGCCAGTGAGCGGATGTCATGGCCACAAAATGTGCCTGTTTGCCCGCGATATCAAGCAATCTCTCAAAAGAATTCGCGAAATGCCGGATACCCCGGGCGCACCCACAAGGTCCGCCGCGCCCGGCACACCCATGTTCGGGGGCCGGGACACGCGGAAATCCGGGTGAATCGCGAAAGCCGGCTACTCCCACCAGTGGAGCGCGTCCTGCCCTTCCCCCTGGCTGCCGTTCGGGCCGCCGCCGCCGGTACGCAGATACATCTTGCGATCATGGCCCGGGCCGTACTTGCCGGCCAGCGCATCGACCAGCCAGTCGTGACACATCATGTGATGGTCGTGGCGCGCCTGTTCCTGTCCGAACATCCGGGCCTGGTGATAGGTGTCCTCATAGACCCAGAGTTCCTTAGGCGCGGTGACCTTGTCGTAGAAGTCGTAAACGAGCTCGATCGGGCTGCGGGAATCGTACTCGCCCACGGTCATCAGCACCGGGCACTTGATGTCCGCCTCGCGGCCCTCGACGGTCATCTGAGCGACCCAGCCGTCGAGTTCCTCTTCGCTGGACGCGCCCATCAGATAGCCGAACAGCTGCTTGTAGCGCGGCGAGAAGGTGTCGAGGATGTAGTACTTGTCGAGCGCGGAAGTCCACGGCGCCGCCACCGCCTTGATCAGCGGATGGCCGGAGGCCGCGACCTCGAGCCCCCAGTGGGCGCCCATCGACAGCGCATAGACCGTGATCCTGTCCTCATCGACCTCATCGCGCTTGGCCATGTACTCCGCGATCTCCAGCA
This sequence comes from Rhodospirillaceae bacterium, assembly GCA_038133965.1. Classification (GTDB taxonomy): domain Bacteria; phylum Pseudomonadota; class Alphaproteobacteria; order UBA6615; family UBA6615; genus JAYPUG01. Next base: position 3,851 of record JAYPUG010000257.1, read on the forward strand.
CCGCGCGCTCGTAGTTGTCGGGCGTAAGCTTGATTTCGCGCAGGTTCGACATGCCCTGCCCCGGCCCGTCGATGACGAGCAGGTGCATGCCGC
>JAYPUG010000258.1:0-3936 GCA_038133965.1 Rhodospirillaceae bacterium
GACTTGCAGGATCGCACCTGCCGCGATTCCAAAGAAGACCGCGCCCCAGTGGGGCAGGAACGCGAAGGCGCCGATCCACGCTCCGAACACGGCCGGCAGGCCCGCCAGTGCCGTCAGCCCTGCCAGGACGAGGGGCGAGGGCGTCTTGCGGGTCAGCGGCGCAGCGATGGCCACGCCTTCGGTCAGGTTGTGCACGGTGAATCCGACGATGAGCAGACTGCCCAGCGCGGCGTTGCCCAGGGTCAGGGCAGCACCGATGGACAGGCCCTCGCCGAAATTGTGCAGCCCGATGCCGAGCGCCAGCCACGCGGCCAGCGCGGTGCCCGTGTTCGGACGCCCGCCGATGCGGCCCACGGCCATGAGCGCTGCGAAGGTCAGTGCCGCAACGGCCCAGACCAGCACGTCGGTCTGGAATGCACCGGCGGCCTCCTCGGCCAGCTCGATGCCCTCGGCCAGCGTATCGACGAGAAGGTAGGCGAGCAGGCCGACGGTCAGCGCCATGGCGAAGACGATCCCCTCGGTCCCCATGCGCCGGAGTACCGGCAGCACGGCCAGGCCCAGCGCCACCGGGACGACCCCCACGAAGATGCCGAGCAGTGCCAGGTCGATCAGGGCGCCCAGATCCATGACGGTCGCCGGGCGCGCCACCTCGATCGAGTAATCGAAGGTCGCGCCGGTGCTGGTCACCAGCGTGATGTGATGGGCCTCGCCCGCCACCCAGGGGTAGGGAATGTCGATCCGCGCACCGTCGAACTGCCCGAGCGGGCCTTCGGGCGTCTGCTTGAACACCCAGTAGGCGCCATCGACCTGCACCTGGGCGAGAACGGTGTCGTCGCGGCCGTCCCCGCGCACCCACATCTCGATGCCGGCGGGGCCGGTCGTGCCCCGCTCTATGGCGATCCCCTCGTCGGGCGGCAGGCCGGCACCGAACCGTGCCAGCGGATCGAGGAAGGTGACGGCCAGCGCGACGAGCGCCAGCAGGAACAGCGGGAATCCCAGGGCCGTCCCGCCCTTCGCGAAGCCGAGGCGCTGCATCACGCCACCTCGAACAGGCTCATCCAGCCGAGTTCCGCGAACTCGCTCTGGTGGGCGTGGAACATGTAACGGCCGGGCTCGTGGTCGGCGAACGACATCTCGACGATCCCGCGCTGGGCCTGGCACTGCATGATCGTATCGACGGTTTTCAGGGTCGGGGTCAGGGTCGTCCCGTGGTCGTAATAGTCGAAGAAGTTGCCGTGGATGTGGAACGAGTTGATCGGGTCGAACTCGGTGATGTTGACCAGATAGACCCGGATCGGCCGCTCACGCTCCACGCGGATCGGCCGCTTCATGTATTCGTGCGCGACCGTGTTGGCGGCATAGACCTCGTTCTCGTCGTCGAAGTTCGTGTCGAAGCCGTTCATGACGATCACGAATTCCTGCCAGCGCGCGTTCTCCTCGGTGCCGAGCAGACGCGAGCGCGCGACGTCCGCGTGCTCGGGATGGCGCTCGGGGTCCGGGTCGATGATGAACGCGCCGTACAGCCCCTTGTGGACGTGGCGTTTCAGCGGCGTCGCGTGGCAGTGATAGAGGTGGCAGCCGAAGGGTTCGGCCGGCATCTCGTAGACGAATGTCTCGCCCGGGTTGACGAGACCCGCGCCGGCAACGCCGTCCCAGCGCGCGTCGTGGATGCCGTGGAAATGGATCGAGTGGGGGTGAGAGCCGGCATTCGTGAAGTTCACGTGCAGCCACTCGCCTTCCTTGCAGCGCAGGGTCGGGCCCGGCACGCGGCCGTTGTAGGCCCAGGCGGGAAAGAACACGCCCGGCGCGATCTCGATCTCGACATCGACCGCCGTGATGTCCCATTCGCGGACCGTCCGGCCCTGCGCATCCGTCGAGATGCGGCCCTCGTCCCAGTCGGTCAGGATGTCGTGGGGATCGAAGCCGTTGCGCGCATGATCGACATTGCCGACGGTCGTCATGCCGTCCATGTGGGCGGATGCGTGCAAGCTCCCCGCCGACTGGGCGTCTGCCGGGCGCACGCCCGCAAGCAGCGGCGCTGCGCCCAGCGCCGCACCGGCGCCAAGGAATCCGCGCCGGCTCGAGACCGTCTGCAGAAGGCGTGAAATCATGCGTAACCGACCCTGACCAGGACGCCCCTTTCGGGCGTTTCGCGCGCAGTAGAGCGCGTTATTTGCCAGCGGTCAAATGTTCAAGAAAGACTTATAAGTTTAGGCTTGGCTACAATTTTGGCGCGCGGAATCCAACGCGCAACACGGCGATGGCCGGGCGGCGCTAGACCTGTGTCGGTGCGTGGTCGGAGGCCGAGCGGGCGATGGCCTCGTGGACGGCGGCCGTGTGCGCCATCTCGTCGGGCGTGAAGAGATAGGTCTCGTCGCCCTCGACCGCGGCGGCGAAGTTCTCGTCGTTCGCGGTGACCTGTTCGATGACGGAGCGGGGCGGCAGTACGATTTCCTCGGTCAGTCCGCCGCCGTCCTCCACCTTGTTGGCGCCTTTGCAGATCGTGACCTTGTTGGTGTCGAGCCAGCCTTGCGCGCGGGCCCAGCCTTCCGAGCCCATAACCTGCAGGTGCAGGGTCGCGGGCGTCGTCATCAGGTCGGCAAGGTAGCCGGTGATGCCGTTCTCGAACTTGCACAGGACCGAGCCCACATCGGCCTCCATGATGTGGGATTCGAGCTGGGCATAGACCTCCGCCATCGGCCCGGCGTACCAGCACATGATGTCGATCATGTGGGCACCGAAATGGACGATGCCGCCGGTGGGGGCCTGTTCGGCGCTGCGCCGCCAGCCCTCGACGCCGATCTGGCCCTGGTGGCTCAGGTTGGCCTCGATGTGGTGGATATCGCCCAGTTCGCCCGTCTCGAGGATCCGCTTGATCTCGGCGACGGCCGGGCTGTAGCGGTAGTTGTGGCCGATCACGAGGGTCAGGCCGGCTTCCTTCATGGCGTTCGCGGCGCGCGCGCCCTCGGATTTCTTGAGCGCAAACGGCTTCTCGGTGAGCACGTGCTTGCCGGCATCGGCCGCCGCGACGATCTGGTCGGCATGCATCGTGTGCGGCGTGACCAGCACAACCGCGTCGATATCCGGGTCGGCCAGAACCTCGTCGTAGCTGTCGGTCAATGGCAGCCCGTGCTCGTCGCAGAAGTCACGGACGTTGTCGGGCGCGATATCGACCGCGCGGGTGAAGTTTAGGCGCTCGGACCCCTTGCAGGCGACGACGTGGTTCCGGCCCCACCAGCCCAGTCCGACTATTGCGGCGTTGATCATGGTCTCTCTCCCGAAATCGTGCCGCCGGTCAGGCGACGGGTTCGCGTTTGCCCGACTTCAGCGAGCGGGCGATGGCGTCGAGCGTGGCGACGTCGTGGATCATCTCGTCGGTCGTGAAGCGGTAGGGCCCGTTCCCCGCGATCGCGTCGGCGAAGCATTCGAGGTTCGCGCGCACATGGTCGCACGGCTCCAGCGACATCGTCTTCGGCTCGCCGCCGCGCATGCTGATGAGCAGCTCCGACATGCTGGTCGCCTTCACCCAGCCCTTCTCTCCGAACACGTTGAGCATCCGGTTGGGCGCGGTCGTCATCATGTTGCCGATATAGGCGCTGGGCCCGGCCTCGAAGGTCAGGATCGCCGCGGCCGCGTCGCGCGGGTTCACCCGGTCCACCGTCTGGGCATAGACCTCCGACACCCGGCCCAGATAGTGGACGAACAGGTCGATGAAGTGGCTGCCCATATGCCACAGGCCCGCGCCGGGCGCTTCGTTGGGGTCGTGCCGCCATGCGTGTTCGCCCGAAAGCGTGTCGTGGCTGATGTTGCCCTCGAGGTGGAGGATTTCGCCCAGCTCGCCGGCGTCGATCATCCGCTTGATCTCGACCTGGGGCGGCAGGAAGCGCTGGTTGTGGCCGAGGCCCAGCTGGATGCCGGCCGCCTCCGCCGCCGTGA
>JAYPUG010000259.1:0-667 GCA_038133965.1 Rhodospirillaceae bacterium
CCTACATGCAGGCCCGCCCCGGCGATAATTACGATCCCGGCAAGGTCGATGACTCGTTGAAGAACCTCTTCAACACCGGCTTGTTCGCCGATGTGACCCTGCGTCGCGAAGGCAGCGCGCTGGTCGTGCAGGTGGTCGAGAACCCGATCATCAACCGCATCGCCTTCGAGGGGAACCGCAAGCTCGACGACGAGATTCTTTCGCAGGAGGTCTCCCTGCGTCCTCGCGTCGTTTATACGCGCACGAAGCTCCAGTCCGATGTGCAGCGTTTGCTCGACATCTACCGGCGTTCGGGTCGCTTCGCCGCAACGGTCGAGCCCAAGGCGATCCAGCTGGCCGAGAACCGCGTCGATATCGTCTTCGAGATCAACGAGGGTGAGCGCACCGGCATTCGCTCGATCAATTTCATCGGCAACGCCGAATTCTCGGACGGTGAACTGCGCGATGTCATCCAGACGACAGAGAGCGCGTTCTATAATTTCCTGACTTCGAACGACACCTACGATCCCGACCGGCTTTCGTTCGACCGTGAGCTGTTGCGCCGTTTCTATCTCTCGGAAGGTCATGCGGACTTCCGGGTGGTGTCCGCGATCGCCGAACTGACCGACGACCGCGAGGACTTCATCGTTACGTTCACACTGGACGAGGGGCCGCTGTACAGCTTTGG
>JAYPUG010000259.1:677-3887 GCA_038133965.1 Rhodospirillaceae bacterium
GTGCCGAGTCCGAAGAACTTGCCGTGGTGATCGATACCGAGCCCGGCGAGGTCTATGACGCCGACGAAGTCGAGGCGACGATTCAGGCGCTCACGGACGCGCTTGGCGAACGGGGATTCGCATTCGTTGATGTGCGGCCCCGGGTCAATCGTGACCGGGACGCGCTCACCATCGATGTGACCTACGAAGTGCGCGAAGGGCCGCGCGTGTTCGTCGAGCGGATCGACATCGGCGGCAACGTGCGTACGCTCGACGAGGTCATCCGGCGAGAGTTCGCCCTCGTCGAGGGTGACGCTTTCAATACGGCGAAACTCCGCCGGACTCGCGAACGGCTTCAGAACCTCGGCTTCTTCTCGCGCGTGGATATCAACAACTCGCCGGGAAGTGCTCAGGATCGCACCGTTGTGACGGTCGACGTTGAGGAACAGTCAACGGGGGAGCTTTCGATCGGTGCCGGGTTTTCTTCGGGGGCGGGTGCTCTTGCCGACCTAACGATCCGCGAACGGAATCTGTTGGGGCGGGGGCAGGATCTGCGGCTCAGCACGACTCTTGCGATCCGCCAGCAGCAGTTGGACCTGAGTTTCACCGAACCCTATTTCCTGGACCGTGAACTCGCTGCCGGTTTCGATCTGTTCTTCCGAACGACCGACTTCACCGATCGCAGTTCGTTCGAGGAAGACGAGCTGGGTTTCGTGTTGCGCGGCGGCTATCAGCTCACGCCTGATGTTCGTCACACGGCGCGATATATCCTGGCGCGGGAGAAGATTGACGATGTCGCGTCCGACGCGTCGCCCATCATCAAGGCGCAGCAGGGCAAGTTCACGACATCGCTGATCGGCAACGAGTTTGTTTTCGATACCCGGAACAATCGCTTCAACCCGACAGACGGTTTCTTCGCCAGCTATTCCGTCGATGTTGCCGGGTTGGGCGGATCCGTGAAGTTTCTCCGGAACGAGGTCAGCGGCGGCGCGTTCACGCCTCTGTTCGGGACAGGCCTCATAGCCAGCGTGATCGGAGACGCGGGTATCATCAACGAATTCGGCGACGACGTCGTCCGGGTGTCGGAGCGGTTCTTCCTCGGGGGCAACCGGCTTCGGGGTTTTGAATCGGGTGGCGTTTCACCGCGTGACCTGGCGACGGACGATGCAATCGGCGGGACGCAGTTCTATCGCGGTTCGGTGGAAGTCGGGATACCACTGGGATTGCCGGAAGAGTTCGATATCCGGGGCGCCGTATTCACGGATTTCGGCAGCGTCTGGGGCTCCGACGATCCGTTCCCGAACATTGCCGACGACAGTACGTTGCGCGGATCGATCGGTTTCGGCCTGGGGTGGGCGTCCCCGGCGGGCCCCGTTCGCATGGATTTCACGAGCGCGCTGTTGAAGGAAGAATACGACAAGACCGAGTTCTTCAGTTTCAGCTTTGGCACCCGGTTCTAGCGGAGACGCGCGATGCGAAAGATGCTGATTGCAGCCTTGCTGGTGCTTGTTGCGGGTCTTGCAGTCCCCGGTTCGGGAGTGGCGCAGGACCAGTCCGGACCGCCCACGCCATCCATTGCTATTGTCGATGTCGAGGCGATCATGCGTCAGTCGCTTGCCGTGCAATCCGCGCGCACGCAGATCGACGAGATTGCGGGCAACCTGCAGCAGTCGATTGCCGAAGAGGAGGAAAAGTTGCGTGCCGAGGAACAGGCGCTGCAGCAACAACGCTCCCTTCTTGCGCCCGATGCGTATGCCGAGCGGAACCGCTCACTGCAGGAGAGGGCTGCAGGGCTCCAGCAGCGCGCGCGCAGCCTGCGAACGGCACTCGATCGCGGGATGGCACAGACGATGCAGCGCATTCAGAGGGTCGCATTCGAGGAGATCGGGAAACTGGCGGAAGAGAAGGGCATTAACCTCGTCTTGCCTCGCTCCCAGATCGTGGTCGCGGTGGATTCCTTCAACATCACGGATGAAGCGCTCGAACGTCTTAACGAACGTCTTTCGGAAGTCGAGATGTCGCTCGAACGCGAACCTTCCGCGGGCCAGGGCGGCAACTGAGCGCGGTCATGGCCGACCGCCGCTTCTTCCAGAACAAGGGGCCGTTCGCACTTTCGGCGCTGGCCGAGATTTCCGGGGCGGATATCGCTGCCGGTGCGGATCCTGACCTGCAGATCGACGATGTCGCGCCCCTCGGCGTTGCGGGCGATGGACAGATCAGTTTCCTCGACAACAGGAAGTATGTGGACGCGTTCTCCGCGTCGGCGGCGGGAGCGTGCGTGGTCGCCGCCGAGTTTGTCGAGAAGGCGCCCGACGGTATGGCGCTTCTTGTTTCCGAAGAGCCCTATCGGGCCTATGCGCGGATTGCCACTGCCTTCTACCCGGGCGAGCCGGCCGACGGCGCTCGCCACGCCTCGGCGCAGATCGATGCAAGCGCACGCCTGGGCACCGGTGCGACGGTGGGCGCGAACGCAGTGATCGGGGCGGGTGCCGTTCTGGGCGACAACGTGATCGTCGAGCCCGGCGCGATCGTTGGGCCGGGCGTCACGATAGGCGAGGGTACGACAATCGGCACGGCGGCGAGCGTTTCGCACTGCGATATTGGCGCGCGCTGTCTGCTGCATCCGGGCGTGCGGATCGGGACGCGCGGGTTCGGATTCGCGATGTCCGCGGAGGGACACCTCGATGTCCCGCAGCTGGGCCGGGTGGTTATCGGCGACGATGTGGAGATCGGGGCGAATTCGACGATCGATCGCGGTTCCGGCCCGGATACGGTCATCGGCGACGGGTGCAAGATTGATAATCTGGTGCAGATCGGGCACAACGCCAGCATGGGTCGGGGGTGTGTTGTCGTGGCCCAGGCGGGCGTCGCCGGCAGCGCGGAACTCCAGGATTTCGTGGTCCTTGCCGCGCAATCGGGGGTCGCCGGGCATATCACGATCGCACCCGGAACCCAGCTCGCGGCCCGCAGCGGCATCATGCGCGACACACAGCCCGGTGACAGGCTTGCAGGAAACCCGGCGATCGCGGCAAAAGAGTATTTCAGGCAGATGGCGATGCTGGCGAAACTGACGAAGGATCGCAATCGCTAGTGCGCAGAAGGGAGCGTCGCGCGTCGGGACAATGGACAGCAAAGTCGAACACGCCCAGTTGAACGATAACGCCCGCGAGGCGGTGGATATCCTCGAGGTGATGGAGATGATTCCCCATCGCCAGCCGTTCCTGATGATCG
>JAYPUG010000260.1:0-210 GCA_038133965.1 Rhodospirillaceae bacterium
ACACGAGGCTGTCGCGCTGGATCGAACTGGCGTCGGCGGGGGCGAACAGCGCGGCCGTGCCCGAGACCCTGTTCCTGCTGGAACGCCTGGGCGATCCCGTGACCGAGGCACACTGGCAGGCCGCCCCGGCGAGCGCGGCGGGAGCGGCCATGATGCCTCCCGTCGCGATCCTGTCGGGCCTGTCGCGCGCGGTTGCGGACGAACGCACCG
>JAYPUG010000260.1:220-3859 GCA_038133965.1 Rhodospirillaceae bacterium
GGTTCTTGCGACGGGGCCGGCACAGGCGGAGTTCGTCCTGCACGTCCTGCACATGCTCGGAGCCTCTCCCGCGGGTGCGCATCCCGGCGTCGTCGGACGCGCGGTGGCCGCGTTGCGCCTGATCGGGATGGAGGCGGATGCGGCCGCGCTGGCGCGCGAAGCCATGGTCGCGGCGGCCGGTCCCTGAGCAGACCAATGCGCCGCGCGCGAAACCCGATCCCGCCCGAGACCGTCAGCCGCTATTTCGAGGCCTTCCTGGAATTGCTGGTCGCCGAGCGCGGCGTGTCGCCCAACACGCTCGCGGCTTACAAGCGCGATCTTGAGGATTGCGCGGGGTTCCTTGCCGGCGGCGGGGCAGGCCGGAACGGTATCCTCGACCGGGCGGAAACCGCCGATCTTCGTAGCTACCTGCGCGATCTGGATCGCCGCGGTATCGCGGCGCGGACCGCGGCGCGCCGGCTTTCCGCGCTCCGCCAGTTTTACCGGTTCCTGTTTGCCGACGGGCTGCGGGCCGACGATCCGACCGCCATTCTCGAAAGCCCGCGCCAGGGCCGCTCCCTGCCGAAAATCCTCTCCGAAGAGGATGTCGGCCGTTTGCTCGATGCGCTGGATGGCCGCGACGAGCCGGAAGGGCTGCGCCTGCGCGCGCTCGTCGAGCTCTGCTACGCCACGGGCATGCGGGTATCGGAGCTTGTCGGGATGCCGCTGGCCGCCCTCGCACGCGATCCCGAGGTCCTGATCGTTCGCGGCAAGGGCGACAAGGAGCGCATGGTGCCCCTCAGCGAGCCGGCGCGGGACGCAGTCCGCGCATGGCTCGATGTGCGCGACGGTTTCGTGCCGAAGGGCACGACCAGCCCCCACCTGTTCCCCGGGCGAGGCGGAAAGCACCTGTCGCGCCAGCGGTTCTTCCAGCTGCTCAAGGAACTCGCGGAGCGGGCGGGGCTCGATCCGCGCAAGGTCAGCCCGCACGTGCTCCGCCATGCCTTCGCGACCCACCTGCTGCACCATGACGCCGACCTGCGCGCGGTGCAGGCGATGCTGGGCCATGCGGATATCTCGACCACCCAGATATACACCCATGTGCTGGACGAGCGGATGCGGCGTCTCGTGACCGAGCATCATCCGCTTGCCACGCGCGCGGGCCACGGATAGAAGCGCGGCCATGCGTCACTTCCTCGATTTCGAAAAACCGATCGCCGAGCTCGAAGGCCAGATCGAGGAGCTGCGCCGGCTCTCCGACGATGGCGAGATCAACATCGCCGAGGAGGTCGGCAAGCTCCAGGACAAGGTCGAGCGCCAGCTGCAGACGACCTACGGCAAGCTGTCCGCATGGGAGAAGGTGCAGGTGGCGCGTCATCCCGCGCGGCCCAAGTGCAAGGACTATGTCGGGGCGCTGATCGAGGCGTTCGTGCCGCTCGCGGGCGACCGCCTCTATGCCGAGGACCATGCGCTGGTCGGCGGTATCGGACGGTTCCGCGGTCGTCCCGTCGTCGTGCTGGGGCACGAGAAGGGAACCGACACCGAAAGCCGCCTGCACCACAATTTCGGCATGGCCCGGCCCGAGGGATACCGCAAGGCCCAACGCCTGATGGACATGGCCAACCGGTTCAACATGCCCGTCGTTTCCTTCGTCGATACGTCGGGGGCCTACCCCGGCGTCGGGGCCGAGGAACGCGGCCAGTCCGAGGCGATTGCGCGCGCGATCCAGTCCTGCTTGGGCCTCGAAGTGCCCTTCGTGTCCGTCATCATCGGCGAGGGCGGCTCGGGCGGCGCCATCGCCATCGCCACGGCGAACACGGTGCTGATGCTCGAACACGCGGTCTATTCGGTCATCTCGCCCGAGGGATGCGCTTCGATCCTGTGGCGCGACGGTGCGCGGGCCCAGGACGCAGCCGAGGCGCTGAAGCTCACCGCCCAGGACCTTTCCGGCCTGAACCTGATCGACGGAGTCGTGCCCGAGCCGCTCGGCGGCGCCCACCGCGAACCCGACGCGGTGATCGCGGCGGTCGGCCAGGCGGTCGCGGACGCGTTCGACAAGCTGGACGGGATGGACGGCGCGGCCGTGCGTGCACACCGCCGCGAAAAGTTCCTGAAACTGGGCAACGCCGGTCTGGCCTGAGCGGCTGCTCAGGCGAAGCGCGGCATGACCTCTTCGGTGAAGGCCGCGAGAGACGCCGCGGACTCCTCGAACGACAGATCGCCATAGGCGAAGCGGCAGACGAAGTAGTTGAGGCCCGCGTCCTCGATCTGGCGCGCAATTTCCTCCGCCACATGATCCGGGGTGCCGGCAATCACCGCGTCCTCGGCCCGCGCGGCCTCGAGCGTTGCGGGATAGGCCGGATCGACCACCCCGTGCTTGCGCCACAGGTTGATGAAGTTTTCGTACCACGACGCATAACCCCGCGCCGCGATCCGCTCGGCTTCCGCCTGGGTTTCGGCCACGTACATGTGCCGTGCCGCGCCGATCTTGGTCGTCGGGGCGCCGCCATGCTCGCGGTCCCAGACCTCGCGATACTGGTCGGTCGCCGATCGCGTCATCGCGCAGGGCCGGTTCGAGATGATGTTGATCTTCTGGCTGGCAGGCCAGCCCGCGCCGTCGGCCGTCGCAACGCCGTACCAGATGGGCGGGTGGGGTGTCTGGTGCGGGCGCAGCACCATCGGGACGTCCTCGTAGGTGAAGTGCTCGCCGGCGAACGACAGGGAGTCGTTCGTGAGGCCGGCCATCAGCGCCGTGTACGCCTCCATATAGATCGGTGCCGCGTTCTCGCGTGTCACGCCGAAATAGGCGACCTCGAAGGGCGAAATGCCGCGGCCCACGCCGAACTCGAAGCGCCCGCCCGACATCTGGTCGAGCATGCAGATCTCCTCGATCAGGCGCAGCGGCTCGTAGAGCGGCAGGCAATAGACCATCGGGCCGAAATGCATGCGCGCGGTGCGCTGGCCGACGGCCGACAGGAAGACGCTGGGCGAGGGGGCGAGGCCGAGCGGCGTCGCATGGTGCTCGGCCAGGTGATACATGGCGAAGCCGGCGGCATCGTAGGCCGCGATCAGCCGCAGCCGGTCCTCATAGACCTCGTGGGGGCTGGCGCCGGCGCGCAGGTCGAGGTGATCGAAGACGCCGAAATCGACCATGGCACCCGATGCGTTCGCTGTTGCCGGCCGTCAGGCGAAGCGGCCGTGGCAGTGCTTGTACTTCTTGCCCGACCCGCACGGGCACGCGGCGTTGCGCGGCACCTTGCCCCAGGTCGCCGGATCGTTCGGGTCGATGGCCGCGGCGGCCTGGCTACGTGCCGGGCGCGCGCCGGCAGGCGCGGACGATCCTCCGGACGTCTGCGCGTCGCCGAACTGGCCGACCGTGGCGTGCTGTGCCTCCATCGTCCGCGGGCCCGAGGGCTCGGGGATCGGTTCGGGCATATTCACCTGGATCTCTAGGTGGCTGAGCAGCATCGTCACGCCCTCGCGCAGCCGCGCCAGCATGTCCTGGAACATGTCGAAGGCTTCGCGCTTGTACTCGTTCAGCGGGTTCTTCTGGCCGAACGCGCGCAGGCCGATGCCCTGGCGCAGATGGTCGAGCCGCAGCAAATGGTCCTTCCAGTACTGATCGAGGATCTGCAGCAGCAGGTTCTTCTCAGCCATCCG
>JAYPUG010000261.1:0-3843 GCA_038133965.1 Rhodospirillaceae bacterium
GTAAACAGCAGGGACGTTAACAGAACGTCGAACGTCTTGCGAAGCGGTGCGCGAGCGGCCGGCCCCTGACCCCAAACGAAAGGGGCGGCAAACGACCGCCCCTCCCGTCACGTCGATTGTTGGGTGACTTCAGCGGCCGATACCCTGGATCAGGCCCCGGACCGCGTCGCCGGCGTCTCCGGTGCCCTCGGTCATGTTTTCCAATGCCTTCCCAGCCTCACCGGCAGCGCCTTCCATGGCCTTGCCGGCCTCCTCCATCACGGCGCCGGTCAGTTTCTCGACATCGATCTGGGCCTGGCGACCGCATTCTGTGCGCCCTTGAGGATCGCATCGACCACCTGGTCGGTGATTTCCTCGGGCGTCGCGCCCTTGCCTTCCTTGCCAATGTCGGTGAGCTCGATCGTCGGCAGCGGCACGGCGATACGTTCGTTCAACAGCGGCGCGATGACCGCGACCTTGCCGTCGCGCAGGACGAGCTTCTCGATGACGATGTTGGGGGATTCCCCGTCATCGGACGATGAACTGCTGCTGCTTCCGCCACCGGTCTGCGACTGGACGTTCTGGTTGATGCGGTCGAGGTTGCTGCCGCCCTCCTCCGTCCGGCCAAACCGGAAATCAGGAAACCTCGCGCGCTCCCGACGCGAAATTCACCTTTACGGTGATCGTCCCCTCGTTGATTAGCCAGGGACGCACCGTGAACGAACGCGCACCGCTGGAGTGCATCGGGTCCGATTCCGCGATTTCACGCGCGTGCGCCAGGTCGCGGGCACGGACGACGATCATGCCCTCGCCTTCCCACGTCTCCTCGTCGTCGGCCCAGTGAGGGCCAGCCGCAACATAGACGCCCTCGGCTTCCATCTTGGCCTGATGGGCCAGATGGGGCCCGATGTTCTCCATCACGGGGCCCAGCCCGTTCTCGGGGAATGTGTGGATCACATAGACCTGCCACTTGAGCATGTCTCCGCTGGCTTCGAGAATTTGTGTACGTGTGGGCGCACCGTCCGCCATATTCCGCTCCTCGCGTTGTTGGTGTGCGACGGTGTTGACCCGCCGGCTGGAAAGAGGCCGACTGTATGCAATCGTCCGCACACAATTCAAACCCAAAGCGGGCCGGCGAACCGGTTGTGAAGAGAATGGGTGTATTCGGGGGTTGGAAGCGCGGCGGTGGATCGTGGCGTGTGGTCCTCGGGTCGCGCCGGACACTGATGTCCGTTGCCGGGGCAGCCGCGATCGCCGCGGGCCTGTGGGTGGTGTTCGGCGACGGCGACGCGACCAAGCGCGTGTCCTCGGTCGAGGAGTTGCGCGCCTATTTCCGCAGCCAGGACTATTCCGCTGCCGTGCTGACGGAACGCGACGCCCATGTGCCGCCGCTGTACTTCACCCGGATTCCCGCCGAGTGGGCGGACGGGCTGACGGTGGACGAGAAGAAGAACCTCTTCTTCCGTGCGCTCCTCCCGCTCGTCCTGCGTGCGAACCGCGAAATCCGGGCCGACCGGACCCGATTGGCCGAATTGCGCGGGGAACTCTCGGCCGGGCGCGACCTTGCCCGGCAAGACCGGGCCTGGCTGCGTGCGCTCGCGCTTCGCTACGAGGCGGTGTCGGAAGACGATACGGAGTCGACACTGACGTCCACACAACTGGCCACGCTCACCGCGCGCGTGGACATCATTCCGCCTTCGCTGGCGCTCGCGCAGGCGGCCGTCGAGAGCGCGTACGCGACATCGCGCTTCGCCGTAGAAGGCAACGCGCTGTACGGGCAATGGCGTTTCGGAAGCGGGCTGCGCCCCGGCGAACAGCGCACGGAACTGGGCGACTACCGGATCGCGGCGTTCGATACGCCCCTCGATTCCGTGCGCGCCTACATGCGCAACCTCAACACGAACCCGGCCTATCGGACCTTGCGCACGATCCGTGGCGACGCGCGCCGGCGTGGAAGCGTGCCGATCTCCGGCCTCACGCTCGCGGCCGGCCTGGGTGCCTATTCCGAGAAGGGCACGGCCTATATCGGCCTGCTGCGCGAGTTGATCCGCGTGAACAAGCTGTGGACACTCGACAGTGCCCGGTTGCACGACCGCCCGCCCGTGAGGATCGTTCCGGGCGCGATCTGAAGCCGGAACTCAGTCGGCCTTTCGGCCTCCCGCGGCGAACCAGGCAAACACCAGGGTCGCGGCGAGCGCGCCGACGAACTGGGCGACGATGAACAGCGGCACGTCCGCGGGCTGGATGCCCGAGAAGGTATCGGTGAAGCCGCGCGCGATCGTCACGGCGGGGTTCGCGAACGAGGTTGATGAGGTGAACCAGTAGCCGGCCGTGATGAACAGGCCGACGGCATAGGGCACCGTCTCGGGGCGAAACCGCAACGCGCCCAGGATCGCCGCCAGCAATCCGAAGGTGGCGACGAACTCGCCGGTCCAGTTGCCCACGCCTGTGCGCACGTTCGTCGACGCGGTGAACGCGGGCTCGCCGAACATGAGGTGCGCCACGAACACGCCGGCCAGCGCGGCGATCACCTGCACGACCACGTACGTGGCGGCATCGCCGGGCGATATTTCCCTGCGCATCAGGAAGGCGAAAGTGACGGCAGGATTGAAGTGCGCGCCCGAGATGGGGCCGAACACCAGGATCAGGACGACAAGGATGGCGCCGGTCGCGACCGTGTTGCCGAGCAGCGCGATGGCGTCGTTCCCGCCGGCCAGTGTCTCGCCCATGATCCCGGAACCCACGACCGTGGCGAGGAGAAAGGCGGTGCCGATGAATTCCGCGGCCAGTCGGCGCGGCATGTCGTGATCGTACATGAGCCGAACTTAAGCCGATTCCGGAAGGTCCCGCCCGATTTCATCGAGGCGGGTCTGGAGTGAGAGCCGGTCGAGCGATTCGAGGGGCAGGTTGATGAATATCTCGATGCGGTTGTTGAGCATCCGGTAGGCATCTGCGAAGGCCGCAGCAATTTCGGCGTCCTTGCCCTCCGCCGCGGCGGGATCGGCAAGACCCCAATGGGCCGACATGGGTTGTCCGGGCCAGATCGGGCAAACTTCGCCGGCCGCCTGGTCACAGACAGTAAAGACGAAGTCGAGATCGGGCGCCCCGTCATCGGCAAATTCCTGCCAGTCCTTCGAACGAAATTCGCCGGTCGGGTGGTTCAGTCCCTTGAGCAGCTTGATTGCGTTCGGGTTCACCTCTCCCTTCGGATGGCTGCCAGCGCTGTAGGCCCTGAACTTGCCCTGGCCCGATCGGTTCATGATGGCCTCGGCGATGATGCTGCGTGCAGAGTTGCCCGTGCAGATGAAAAGCACGTTGTAGGTTCTGTCAGACATGGACCGTCCCGCAATTGATCTGGGGAACGGTATGAGCGCGGTGTGTTACCGTTGCATGACAGTTCGGTGAAAGCGGTCAGGCGTAGAAGATCGGAACCATCTCCGGAACCGGCGCAGGCACCATCAGCTTGCTTGTCTGGCTTGCGACGTAGGGCCGAATCTCGTCCTGGAAACGTGCCCACTCCGGGTTCATGCGGACCGCATTGTGGCGTCGTGTCCGGTCGTCGAAGCCCTCGTAGAACCAGTAGTGATAGACCTGGTGCAGCGGGCCGACCATCATGAAGAAGGTGCCGATCTGGTTGGTTTCGAGCGGCGACAGCGCGCCAAGGCCGTGTTTCGCCATCAGGTCCCAGTAGCGCGGCAACTGGCCCGGGGTCAGCGCGATTACGCGTTCTTCGACGAGCAGATCCTTTCCGCGCCCATCCGCAATCGGTGTGTCGCCCGTCTGCCAGCGCGATTCGGCGGAGAAATGCGGGGTCAACTCGGGCACGGGCGCGGGAAGGAGAACATGGTTCTCCTGCGCCAGCAT
>JAYPUG010000262.1:0-3043 GCA_038133965.1 Rhodospirillaceae bacterium
AGAACGGCCCGTCCGCACCCGCCTTGGATGCATCGACGATGAATTCCACCGTGCCCGCGCCCGCATAGTCGATCGCCGTCGCCGCGGCGACGGCGGCGGCTCCGATTTCGGCCCGGCGCGCCGCTGACATGCCCGGCGCCGGCGCCTCCTCGATAACCTTCTGATAGCGGCGCTGAAGCGAGCAGTCGCGCTCGAACAGGTGCACAGCGTTGCCGCGGCCGTCGCCAAAGACCTGCACCTCGATGTGCCGCGGCACAGTGAGGTACTTCTCGATCAACACCCGGTCGTCGCCGAACGCGCCCTTCGCCTCTCGTTGTGCCGAAGCCAACGCGTCCGCGAACGCTTCGGCATTCTCGACGATGCGCATGCCGCGACCGCCCCCGCCGGCCGACGCCTTTATGAGGACGGGGAAACCGATTTCCGCTGCCTTTTCCGCAAGCAGTTCCGGGGCCTGGTCGTCGCCATGGTATCCCGGTAGCAACGGAACGCCGGCTGCCTCCATGACGGCCTTCGAGGCCGCCTTGTCGCCCATGGCGCGCATCGATGCGGCGCTCGGCCCGACAAGCGTGATCCCTGCTGCCGCGCACGCGTCGGCGAAGTCCGCGTTCTCCGAAAGGAAGCCGTACCCGGGATGGATTGCATCGGCCTGCGTCCGGCGGGCAGCCGCGATGACGGCCTCGATGTTCAGATAGCTGTCGGACGGCGCCTCGGGTCCGATCCGGACGGCCTCATCGGCAACCGCGACATGCATGGCGCCGGCATCCGCATCGGAATGGACGGCAATGACATGGATCCCCAAACGGCGTGCCGTCCGCGCGACACGAACGGCGATCTCGCCGCGATTTGCGATCAGAAGTCGTGCAATCATGCGTCATCCTCTCCGCCGCCGTCGCGTTCCCGCACGAAACGCATGATCTCCGCGAACCCGAAGAGGAACAGAAGAATTCCCAGCAGAATTTCGATTGCAGCAACCACACGAACCGCCTCGCCGGCCGGCGTGATGTCTCCATACCCCACGGTGGACATCGTGATCAGCGAGAAATAGAGGCTGTCGGCAAATCCGATCGGGCCCGGCGTGCCGTCGATCACGAAGATCGGGGACGATGCGCCCTTGTCCATGATCCGGAAGATCATGGCGAAGACGATGACGATGAAAGTGTAGAGTGTGAAGAACGCGAAGGCCGGCCGGAACAGGCGCGACGCGCGCACAAAGAAGCTGTCGAACAGCAGCCCGGTGTCGATCAGGAAGAGGCATATCTGTCGGCTTACCGCCGCAACAAACACCGCGATGACCGCCATCGCGCCGACGAGCAATATGCTTGTGGCCGACGGGTCGAGGCCGCGCCCGGGAACGGCAAAGGTCATGGCGCCGATAACGAAGATCGGTACCAGCCAGACGAATTTCCTGCCGGTCAGCCGAGCCCGGTGCTACTCCTCGCCGCGCGAAAGGCCGCGAATCTCCGAACGCCGCATCCAAACGCCGGCCAGGAAGGCATAGATCGGCAGCAGGTAGCCGGCATCGACCGACCATTGCGCCGCCGTCCCGAAGTTAACCTGCCTGAGAAAAAAGAAGACGGTGGTGTAGAGCGCAAGCGAGTTGGCAAAGGCCAGAACGAAGAACCGGCTGCCCGGGAACATCCACAGGAAGAGACCGGCCGCACCGAACACGGCAATGAGCACGACAAGCGTCTCGAAGCCGAAACTGCCCGTGACCCCCGCCGCCACCAGCAGGATCACGAGCGCCGTAAATGACATCGCGCCCAGCCACCCCCGATGGCTGATACCGACGCTTACGATCCGGTCGTCCTGTGCCATGACGGCTCCCGTTTCTCGAGGAACGCACGCACACCCTCGCGTCCTTCGTCGGTCGCGCGGATGTCGGCAATGCGCCGTGCTGTGTCCTCGACCATCGCATCGTCCACCGGCCCTGACGCGACGCGACGGATCAGACGTTTGGACGCCGCCATCGCCTCCGGACCGTTGTTCAGCAACTGCCCCACAACCTCGTCCAGCCTGTGGTCCAATCTCTCGCGCGGCACCACTTCATGAACCAGACCCAGTTCGTGGGCGATGTCCGCATCGAAGTGCTCGGCCGTCTGGAAGTAGCGCCGGGCAGCCCGCACACCGATGGCCTCGACCACATAGGGACTGATCACTGCCGGAATCAGGCCGAGGCGCGCTTCAGACAAACAAAAGCTCGCGGCATGGGACGCGAGCGCGATGTCACAGGCCGCAACAAGCCCCACTCCGCCTCCGAACGCCGCCCCCTGAACGCGGGCGACCGTCGGCTTGGGTATCTCGTTCAGCACCCGCATCATGCCGGCCAACGCGCGTGCATCTTCGAGGTTCTCGGCCTCGGAGTAGTCCGCCATACGCTGCATCCAGCCAAGGTCCGCACCCGCGGAAAAGCTCTTGCCCTCGGCTTGCAGGACAACGACACGCACGGCAGCGTCCCGCCCGACCTCGATGAAGGTACGGGTCAGCTCGGCGATGAGCCCATCGTCGAAAGCATTGTGCTTTTCGGGACGCGCCATTGTGATCCGCGCGACCCCGTCCGCGGTTTCCGCACGCAATGCCTTATCGCTCATCGCTACCTCCAACAAGCGGAACACGCCGAAGCGAGTTTCCTCAATGGGCGCATTCAACGCCGCCGACAGACCGAGGCCGAGCACGCGCCGCGTATCGGCCGGATCGATGATGCCATCGTCCCACAGTCGTGCGCTGGCGTAGTAGGGATGGCCCTGGTGTTCGTACTGATCGCGGATGGGGCGCTTGAAGTCCTCCTCGTCCGCCTCCGACCAGGTCTCGCCGCGCGCCTCGATGTTGTCACGGCGCACCTGGGCCAGCACGTTTGCGGCCTGAGTGCCGCCCATGACCGAAATGCGAGCGTTCGGCCACATCCACAGGAAGCGCGGGCCGTAGGCGCGTCCGCACATGCCGTAGTTTCCGGCCCCGAAACTGCCGCCGATGATCACCGTGAACTTCGGAACGTTCGCGCACGCGACCGCGGTCACCATCTTGGCGCCGTCCTTCGCGATGCCGC
>JAYPUG010000262.1:3053-3833 GCA_038133965.1 Rhodospirillaceae bacterium
TGAAGCCGGAGATATTCTGCAGGAAGACCAGCGGGATGCCGCGCTGCGCGCACAGTTCGATGAAATGCGCGCCCTTCTGTGCCGATTCAGAGAACAGGATGCCGTTGTTGGCCACGATCCCGACCGGATAGCCGTAGATGCGCGCGAAGCCCGTGACGAGCGTGTCGCCATAGCGCGCCTTGAACTCGTCGAACTCGCTGCCATCGACGATCCGCGCGATCACTTCGCGCACGTCATAGGGCTTGCGAATTTCGGCGTTGACCACGCCATAGAGCTCGGCACCGTCGTAGAGGGGATCGGTGGAATCCGCCAGTTCGAGGTCGATCTTCTTGGGCCGGTTCAGGTTTGCAACGATCCGTCGCACCAAGGCCAGCGCGTGAGCATCGTCTTCGGCCAGATGGTCGGCCACACCGCTGATGCGCGTGTGGACATCGGCACCGCCCAGGTCCTCCGCAGAGACCACCTCGCCCGTGGCGGCCTTTACGAGCGGCGGACCGGCGAGGAAGATGGTTCCCTGTTCCTTCACGATCACCGCCTCGTCCGACATGGCCGGCACGTAGGCTCCGCCGGCCGTACACGAGCCCATGACCGCCGCGATCTGGGGAATGCCCACCGACGACATGGTCGCCTGGTTGTAGAAGATGCGCCCGAAATGATCGCGGTCGGGAAACACGTCATCCTGCTGGGGCAGGTTCGCGCCGCCGGAATCGACCAGATAGATACACGGCAGGTTGTTCTGCCGCGCGATCTCCTGTGCCCGCAGGTGCTTCTTTACCGTAA
>JAYPUG010000263.1:0-3812 GCA_038133965.1 Rhodospirillaceae bacterium
CGACTTCTTCCAGCGTGTGGTCGGTGTTCATGCCGATGCCGAAGCGCATGCGCAGCACGCGCTCCTCGCGCGGCGTCAGCGAGGCCAGCACACGGGTCGTCGTCTCGCGCAGGTTCGACTGGATCGCCGCATCGACCGGCAGGACCGCGTTCTTGTCCTCGATGAAGTCGCCGAGGTGCGAGTCCTCCTCGTCGCCGATGGGCGTCTCGAGCGAGATCGGCTCCTTGGCGATCTTGAGCACCTTGCGCACCTTCTCCAGCGGCATGTGCAGGCGCCCGGCCAGCTCCTCCGGCGTCGGCTCGCGGCCGATCTCGTGGAGCATCTGGCGCGAGGTGCGCACCAGCTTGTTGATCGTCTCGATCATGTGCACCGGGATGCGGATGGTGCGCGCCTGGTCGGCGATCGAGCGGGTGATCGCCTGGCGAATCCACCAGGTGGCGTAGGTCGAGAACTTGTAGCCGCGGCGGTACTCGAACTTGTCGACCGCCTTCATCAGGCCGATGTTGCCTTCCTGGATCAGGTCGAGGAACTGCAGGCCGCGGTTCGTGTACTTCTTCGCGATCGAGATGACGAGGCGCAGGTTGGCCTCGACCATCTCCTTCTTCGCCCGGCTGGCTTCCTTCTCTCCCTGCTGGACGGTCTGGACGACGCGGCGCAACTCGGAGATCGGCAGGCCGACGCGCGTGGAAATCTCCATGATCTCCTTGCGGATCGCCCGGATTTCGTCGCCGTTCTTGTCCGCGAACTTCTTCCAGCCCTTGCGCTTCAGGCGGCCGACGCGGCTGACCCAGCGCGGGTCGAGCTCGTTGCCCATATATTCTTCGAGGAAGTCCTCGCGGGTCACACCGGCATCCAGCGCCATGCGCAGCATCTTGCCCTCGAACGAGGTCATCCTGCGGTTCAGGCCGTAGAGCTCGTCCACCAGCGCCTCGATGCGGCCGTTGTTGAGGTGCACCTGCTCCATCAGGTCCACCAGCTCGTGCTGCAGCTTGCCGTAGCGCTTCTCCTGCGCGGCCGACAGCTGGTCGGACTTGTTCTTCATGCCCGCGAGCCGCTGCTCCTGCAGCTTGCGCAGCTTCTTGTAGGTCTTGTCGATTGTGTCGAAGAGCTCGAGAACCTCGGGCTTGAGCTTGGCCTCCATCGCTGCGAGCGAGAGGTTCGCGCCTTCGTCCTCGTCGTCCTCGTCGTCGTCATCGGCCTTGTCGTCGTTGGCCGCCTGCGCGCCGTTGGCGCCATTCGCACCGTTGGCCCCGTTCGCACCGTTGGCGTTCGCGCCGCCGTTCGCGGAGTTGTCCTCGCCCGGTCCGCCACTGTGGGTGGCATCCAGGTCGATCACGTCGCGCAGCAGGATCTGTTCCTTCTCCAGCGCGTCGCGCCAGGCAATGATCGCGCGAATCGTCAGCGGGGACTCGCAGATCGCACCGATCATCTTCTCCCGGCCGGCCTCGATCCGCTTGGCGATTGCGATCTCGCCCTCGCGCGACAGGAGCTCGACCGAGCCCATCTCGCGCAGGTACATGCGCACCGGGTCGTCGGTGCGGCCCAGATCCTCGCTGCCCGTGGTGCGGGTCTTGGCGGGGACGGGCGCCTCTTCCTTCTCCTTGGCCTCGGTGTCGTCGTCGGAATCGTCGTCGCTGTCGTCGTCCTTGTCGGCGGCGTCCGATTTGGCCGTCTGCGCGGCGTTGTCGTCCTTGTCCTCTTCCTCGACGACGTTGATACCCATCTCGGAAAGCTGGGCCAGCACGTCCTCGATCTGCTCCGACGACACCTGGTCCTGCGGCAGGGTCTCGTTCAACTCGTCATAGGTGATGAACCCGCGCTCCTTGCCGCGCGCGATCATCTTCTTGACGCCCTGCAACGAGCTGTCCATCAGGGGACCATCGACGTTCTCGTCGCGATCCTCGGTGTTTTCTTCCTGGGCTTCGTTCCGCGCCATGTCCGTCCTCACCGCGCCGCCGTCACGTGGCGCGAAATCGCATTAATGATGTCTATTGGTCAGAGACCGCCCGCACCGGAACTTTCGCGGACCATGTTGAGCATTTTCCGGCTGCTTTGCTCATTCACGTCTTCCGCCAGTTCCTCTTTGATCGCCGCCCGGTCAGCCGCCAACTGACCGCGCCTGTAACCCGCCAGCATGTCGTTCAGCGCTGAGCGCGCTTCCGCGATGGAAGCCTCCGGCGATGCGAACGACGCCTGGCGGTACACCCGCGAATGCAAAACCGTCCTCAGAGGGTCCATGAAACCCTTGGCGTTGAGATGGCGTTGCAGTTCCTTCGTGTCAAGCGCCGGCGCGGTAACGGCGTGGTTTAAAATCTCCCGGAGCATGCTGTCAAGTTCCCCGTTTTTCAGGGAAATTCCGCTCAGGGCCTCGTGGGCATCGGCCAAAAGGTCAGGGTGATTGACCAATGTGGCCAGCAAAATCCGCTCCTGCAGGCTCCGGACCGCCCCGATATCGCCGCGGGTGCCCATTCCCGGCGCGATTCCAGGGCGTTCGCGCGCGCCGCGCCAGTCGCGCCGGACCGGTTCCTTGCCGCTTTGGGGGGGCCGGGGGGCTAAAAGCTCGCGCAGGGGGTCGCGATGTGTCTTCTGTTATTGTTATTTCACGCCCGATTCTTCTATCTGGGCAAGCGGGTTTTTGAGGGGGCGCTCCAGGTCGGCACGGCGTTCGGGCGTGTCGTGGCGTCCGGCCGTGACCTCGGCCTGCCAGACCACATCAACCAGTTGGCGCGCGCCGGCGAGCAGTTCGCGGAACCCGTCTGCGCCGCGCGCGGCGACAAGCGAGTCCGGGTCCTCCCCGGCCGGCAGCGTCATGAAACGGAGCGTCTTTCCCGGGCGCAATCCCGGCAAGGCGCGCTCGGCGGCGCGCAACGCCGCACGTTCGCCCGCCGCATCGCCGTCGAAGCACAGCACCGGCTCGTCCGCGACCTGCCACAGCAGGCCCATCTGCTCCTCGGTAAGCGCCGTGCCCAGCGGGGCGACGGCGTTGGGCAGGCCCGCCTGGGCCAGCGCAATCACGTCGGTATAGCCCTCCGCGACGATCACGGTGCCGGCAGTGCGCGCCGCCTCGCGGGCCATCGCGAAGTTGTAGAGCGAGCGCCCCTTGTGAAAGAGCGGCGTCTCGGGCGAGTTGAGATACTTGGGCTGACCGTCGCCCATGATGCGCCCGCCGAAGGCGATCACCCGGCCGCGCCCGTCGGCGATGGGGAAGATCACCCGGTTGAAGAAGTAGTCGCGCGGGTCGCCCCCGCCTTCGGGCAGCTTGATCAGACCCGCTTCGACGAGCTGGTCGCGGCGCACGCCGCGCGCCTCCATCGCCTGCAACAGCTTGCCGCGCCCGTCGGGCGCATAGCCGAGGCGGAAGCGGCCGATGGTCTCGTCGGTGAAGCCGCGCCCGCGCAGATACTCGAGCGCCGCCCGGCCGCCCGCCCCGCGCAGCTGCTCGGCGTACCAGTCGCAGACCTGCTCGACCACGTCATAGAGGGTCTTGCGCACTTCGGCGCGCGCGCGGTCCTCGGGCGTGGATTGCGGCACCTGCAGGCCCGCCTGAGCCGCGAGCTTCTCGATCGCCTCGGGGAAACTCAGCCCCTCGGTCTCCATGGCGAACGAAATCACGTCGCCATGCTGGCCGCAGCCGAAGCAGTGATAGAAGGCCTTGTCGTCGTTGACCGTGAAGGACGGGCTTTTCTCGTTGTGGAACGGGCACAGACCGACGAACTCGCGCCCCCGGCGGATCAGTCGCACCTTCCGGCCCACGACCTCCGATACGGGAAGGCGCGCGCGCAACTCCTCGAGAAACTGCGGCGGGAAGGCCA
>JAYPUG010000264.1:0-3796 GCA_038133965.1 Rhodospirillaceae bacterium
TGCGGATCGTCGCGGGCGACAGCTCCATGCCCAACGAGCGCGACAGCGTGCGCGAGCCCACCGGTTCGCCCGTATCGAGAGAGGCGTCGATGATCTTTCGAAGCACGTCGGAGCTTCGTGCGTTCAGTTCCGGCAGCGCGCGGCTCATGCCCGTGTGCGATCCTCGAATTCGGTTTCCCGCACCGTTTCCGGCGCTCCGAGAACTTAGGCACGCACCGGCGCGCGATCAAGAATGACGGCGCACCCGTGGCGTGTGGATGACACGCGGACGGAAGGTGGACGCGACCCGCCACGTGCGACTAGTTTCGCCCGCGAACCCTCACCCGAACCCGTCCGGAACCGTCATGCCCAAAGCCTCGATCCGTCCCTCGCGCCGCGCGCCCGCGGAAATGCGCCGCATCCGCCTCAAGACCGGCGCCGCCAAGTACGCCGAGGGCTCGTGCCTGGCGCAGTTCGGCAACACCCATGTGCTGTGTGCCGCCACGGTCGAGGAGCGCGTGCCGCCGTGGATGCGCGGCAGCGGGGCGGGCTGGGTGACGGCCGAGTACGGCATGCTGCCGCGCTCGACCCACGACCGCACCCAGCGCGAGGCGGCGCGGGGCAAGCAGTCGGGACGCACCCAGGAAATCCAGCGCCTGATCGGCCGCTCCCTGCGCGCGGTCACGGACCTTGAGGCGCTGGGCGAACGGCAGATCCGCCTCGACTGCGACGTGCTCCAGGCCGATGGCGGCACGCGCACGGCCTCGATTACGGGCGCCTGCGTGGCGCTCCACATCGCGTGCCAGGGGCTGGTGAAGTCCGGCGCGCTCGAGGCGAACCCGGTGCGCGAACTGGTCGCCGCGGTCTCCTGCGGGCTCTTCCGGGACACGGCCGTCCTCGATCTCGACTATCCCGAGGATTCGAACGCCCAGGCGGATTCGAACTTCGTGCTCACCGAGAAAGGCCAGATCGTCGAGATCCAGGGTACGGCCGAGGAGCGCCCCTTCACGCGGGCCCAGTTCATCAAGCTTCTCGACCTGGCACGCGCGGGCACCGACGAGCTGTTCGTCCACCAGCGCAAGGCGCTGGGCCTCAAGTAGCCCGGCATGGTGCGCCGCTTCACCGAACGAAAGCTGGTCATCGCCAGCCACAACGAGGGCAAGGTCCGCGAGATCGCGGACCTGCTGGCGCCCTACAACGTGGACGTGACGAGCGCGGGCGCGCTCGGCCTGCCCGAGCCCGAGGAGACGGGCACGACCTTCGCCGAGAACGCGATCCTCAAGGCGCGCGCATCGGCGGACCGCAGCGGGCTTGCCGCACTCGCGGACGATTCGGGCTTTTCCGTCGCCGCGCTGGGCGGCGCGCCGGGCATTCACGCAGCCCGCTTCGCCACGCGCGAGGACGGCACGCGCGATTTTGACTGGGCGATGGAGCGCGTTCACGAAGCGGTGGCGGACGGGGACGACGACGGGGCGTGGTTCTCATGCGCGCTGGCGCTCGCCTGGCCGGACGGAGAGACGGAGACCTTCGAGGGCCGCGTCGATGGCGCGGTCGTCTGGCCGCCGCGCGGCGACCGGGGTTTCGGTTACGACCCGATCTTCGTGCCCGACGGCCACACAGAGACCTTCGCCGAGATGGCGCCCGACGCGAAGCACGCCATGTCGCACCGCGCGATCGCGTTCCGGAAGCTGATCGATGCCTGCTTCGCGGGTGTCTGATACCTCGCCCGTCTCGCTTTACGTCCACTGGCCTTTCTGCCGGTCGCTCTGCCCTTATTGCGACTTCAACAGCCATGTGCGCGACACGGTCGATCACGGCGCGTGGCGCGACGCCCTCCTCGCCGAACTCGAACACCATGCCCCGCGCGTGCGCGGCCGGCGGCTCGCAAGCATCTTCTTCGGCGGCGGCACCCCGTCGCTCATGGCACCACAGACCGCCGGCGCAGTGATCGCGCGCGCGCGCGAATTGCTGCTCCCCGCCCCGGATATCGAGATCACGCTCGAGGCGAACCCGACATCGGCCGAGGCCGGCGCCCTCGCGGCCTTCGCGGATGCCGGCGTCAACCGGATCAGCCTCGGCGTGCAGTCGCTTGACGACGCGGCGCTGGCGGCGCTGGGCCGGACGCACGATTCGAACGAGGCCCGCGCCGCAATCGAACTCGCCGCGGAAATTTTCCCGCGCTTCTCCTTCGACCTGATCTACGCCCGGCCAGGCCAGACCCCGGAAGGCTGGCGGCGCGAACTGGACGCGGCCCTGGAACTCGCGCGCGGACACTTGTCTGTCTATCAGCTGACCGTCGAGCAGGGGACGCCCTTCTTCCTCGCCCAGGCCCGCGGCGACCTTGCGCTGCCGGACGAGGACGAATCCGCCGCCATGTTCGAACGCGCACAGGTGCGCCTTGCCGACGCCGGCCTGCCCGCCTACGAGATCTCCAACCACGCCGCGCCCGGCCAGGAATCCCGCCACAACCTCGCCTACTGGCATCACCGCGACTATCTCGGCGTCGGCCCCGGCGCCCACGGGCGCATTCCCGGGCCCGACGGGACGGGGGTGCACGCGACGCGGCAGCACCGCGCGCCCGAAATCTGGCTCGAACGGGCCACGAAGGAGGGCCACGCGACGCAGACCGACACGACGCTCGACACCGATACCCTGGTCGCCGAGGTGACCATGATGGGGCTGCGCCTGACCGAGGGCATCGACGCCAGGGCCTTCACCCACCGAACGGGCATCGCCCCGGAAGACGCCTTCGACCGGGCAACCGTCGAACGGCTGGCCGCGGCGGGCTATCTGGAGTGGGGGCCGGACCGGTTCGCTGCGACGGCGGACGGGCGCCAGCGCCTCAACGCGGTGGTCGCCGCCCTGCTGGACAGCCGAACGCCGGCTAGTTCACCGGCGCGGCAAACGTAACGGGCGCAGGGTCGATCACGACCGGTGCGCCCGGCCGCACCTCGAGCACGGCGAGGCCCCGTTCGACCGCCCCGGATGCGTCCAGCCGGAAGATTCCGTCCACGCCCGCGAAACCATCGGGGTTGAGCAGGCGCGCGGACGCGAACGGCCGGTTGCCGGGCTCCACGCCCCGCGCCAGCACCGAGGCGAGCGCGACGGCATCGTAGGCCAGCGTCGCCAGCCGGTCCGGCGCGCGGCCATACGCGCCCCGGAACCGTTCGACGAAGGAAGCGCGTGTGTCTGGCGGGGGGGCTGCGAACCACGCGCCGAGCATCGCCGGCTCGACGCCGAGCGCGGGGTCGTCCCACACCCAGGTGCCGAGCAATTTCACCTCGACCGGATCGATATCGTAGAAGGCGAGCAAGGGCGCGATCTGCAGCACTTCGTCGCCACCGGCGGGCAGCATCAGCGCCTCGAAGCCCACCTCGCCCAACGTGTCGCGCGTGTCGAGCCGCTGGAGCGCGCGCCGCGAAAACGGGTCGTCGCGTTCCGCGAGAAGTTTCTTTTCCTCTTCCAGCGCCTTCGCCCGCTCGTCGTAGCGCGCGAGCGCGCGCACCGTCGCGGTCAGCCCGTCAGTGTCGAACGGGTAGAAGGCCCGGTCCACGACACCGCCGCCCGAGCGGCCGACGGCGTTCTCGAACGCCGCGCCGATCCGCGCGCCGAACAGGTCGTCGGGCACCAGCGAGGCATAGCGGATCATGCCGCGCCGCGCGGCGAAGGCGACGACCCGCTCGATCTGCGCTTCGGCCGAAAATCCGGCGGCATAGACGCCGTTGCCCAGCACCCGGATGTCGTTCGAGAAGGTCAGCATCGGCACGCCCGCCGGGCGCGTCACGTCGGCCGCGCCGATGGCGGCGTCCGCGAGAAG
>JAYPUG010000265.1:0-3796 GCA_038133965.1 Rhodospirillaceae bacterium
CGGGTATCTCGCTGAACACGGCGAGGCCGATCAGCGTGCCCCAGACCAGGCGCAGGAAGTCGATGGGCATGACCACGTTGGTCGAGGTGCTGCGCAGCGCCTGGGCAAGCGCCCATTGCGCGAAGGCGCCCAGCATGCCCGCTGCGGCCAGCCATGCGAGGTCCGACCAGTGCGGCGTCGTCCAGACGGGAATTGCGGGCAGCAGCGCCAGCGGCGCCATCATCAGGGCCATCCACGAGGTGATGGTGGCGCTCGATTCCGTGCGGCCGAGCACCTTGATGATGACCAGCACCGCGCCCCAGATGACCGCCGCGCCGACGAGGACGAGCGCGCCGAAGTCGAAGGTGTTGGCGTCGGGCCGCACGATGATCAGCATCCCCGCGAAGCCCGCCGCAAGCGCGATCCAGCGCCGCGCGGTGAACCCCTCCTTCAGGAAGATAGCGGCAAGCAAAACCGCAAAGAGCGGCGCCATGAACGTCGTCGCGCTGGTCGTCGCCAGCGGTGCGAGCGTCAGCCCGATATAGAACAGCAGCATCGAGGACAGATGCAGGACCGCGCGCACGAACATCAGCCCATGGCGGCGCGTGCGCAGCACCCCCACCCCGCCGCGGAAGACCAGCGGCACGATGATGGGCAGGGTGAAGAGGTTGTAGAAGAACGCCACCTCGAAGGCGTGCATCTCGGTCTCCGCCACGTGGCGGATCATCGCGTGGGTCGAGACGGCGATCGCGGTCGAGGCGACCATCCATGCGATGCCGATGACGGCCGAGGGCAGCGGGACGGCAGGTGACGCGCCTGGGGGCTGGACTGGGGTGGACACGCGGGCAGCTTCCGTCGGGAGGGACGGCGGAGACTACACCCGGCGGCGCGATCGGATAAACAGGAAGGCGCGCGGAGCGCCGGCTGTCACGATCCGTCCGTGTCCGGGCTCGTCCGAAGTCCGAACATCCATCCGACGATCTGTTCGGTCTCCTGCGAGACGGAGAATGTCACCCGCGCCTCGGTGAAGTAGTAGGCCGTGAGCGGCCCGGTCTCGACCGTCTCGAACGGCTTGATGTTGCGTGTGAGAAAACTCGGTACCCAGCGCATCTGCGGCTTGACGTTGAGGAACACCCAGCGCTGTTTCTCGGCGCGTGAACGTGCATCCGCCGGCGGCATTCCCGACGCCTGCAGCAGCACGCTCTTCTCGATAATCGTGTCGGGGACGTCGGCGGCGCGCCGGTTGCCGTTGCGCCAGCCCCACGCATTGTAGAAGGCGACGCGCGCCCGGTAAGACCCCTCCGGCAATCGCACGCGCGCGTGGCGCAGATCGAGCACGATCTCCGAGTTCGGACGGTCGATGAACACGCGTTCGGCGTGGCCGATATAGACATCGCGCGGCTACTGGCCCGACAGCGCGACCTCGACCACCGCTTCGAACGGCGTCGGTATCCGCGTCTCGATGCGGAATGTGAGCCGCCCATCCGCCCGCTCCTCGATCTTGAAATCGAGGCGCTCTTCCGGGAACTCGGCCGATGCGTCGCCGGGGACGATCGCGACGAGAAATAGCGCCGACGCCAGTGCAACGCACACGCGGCGCAACTCGAATGGGATGAGCATGTGCTTCGTATGCAACTCGACCTCCGGAATCGATCCTGTCAGGCCGCCGTTACTATTGTAGGGCGATTCCGGCTCGCCCCCTATACGGACGAATCTTCGCCAAAGGTTTGTCGGCTAGCCGATTGAAACACCTAGAAAAACAGGAAGGCCCGGCTCTCGATGCTTTCGCGCGGGGCGGCATCGGGCGGTGCCGTCGGGTCCTCGAACGCGGTGTGCACGGCGTACTGTGCACGTCCGTCGGTCGCCGAATCGTATGTCTTGAGCAACAGCGCCTCGTCCGCGCCCATCCGCGGGTACCAGTACCAGCGGTGATCGGGGTTGTAGATCACCTGCTGTACCTCGCCGACGCGGTCCTTGGCGTGCCGCTCGACCGTGATGATGTCGGCCTCGGTGGCGCTGCACGCATCGCAAAGCGCCATCGGGGCGGTCTCGATCGACTTCCCGTTGGACGAGCGCCACACGTTCACGATGGCGAAGCGGCGCGACAGCAGGTCCTCGGCCTCGTCCGCCGGGAACAGGTCGCGCACGCGCTTGGCAGCCGAGAACGCCGTGTAGTCGTTGTGGATGACGCCCGCGGGTTCGCGCACCACCTTCGTCTCGCGCAGCGACTTCGAATCCGCGCGCCGCGTGTGGTCGAAGACGTGGACGCGCTTCGCGCCGGTCTCGCGGGTCAGGAGCGCGACGATCTCGGCCTCCCAGACGCCGGAGACCTGGCCGTCGTCGTAGAAATCGGTGACGGCGGTCGGCTGTTCGACCAGCTCGAAGCCCGCGGTGTCGAGCGTCAGGCCGTCCGCGGTGCGCCCGTCGAGGACCTCGACCGTGCGGTCCTCGTACATGCCTGCCCATTTCGAGTTGTCCTGCCCGGCCTCGGACGGGATGTAGATCAGGCGGTCCTCGCCCTGGTCGATGATGTACTTGACGGTCGCCTGCGTCATGGCCGTTCCCGCTTCGGGTGTTCCGTGTTTCCCCGAATATCGGCCCCGGCGGCGCGAACGGCAACCGGGTGTGCGTAACAACCCCTGTTCCCTGCCGTGTTCCTTGCCGCGGTCCCGACCGGTCGCAGGAGGCCGGGAGAAGCCACTTTCAAGCGCAGCGCCGGGGTGCTAGCACCTTCGCCACGGCGGATGGGTGGCCGAGTGGTTGAAGGCACCGGTCTTGAAAACCGGCAGGCGTTTGCGCGTCTCGTGGGTTCGAATCCCACCCCATCCGCCATTTATCCTCAGTTTCTCTGGGTTTAGCAGCGTAGCGGGTCTACGTTCCCATAATGGCTCCCCGATAGCGAGTGTGCTGCAGATTCAAAAAATTTCATCGAACCAAAAAGCCCAAAAGCCCCAGCCGCGACCCCACCCCCGGGGGTACCCCCGCTTTGTCAGTCGGGACTCCGCATATCCTCCAGTAATATAATTGCTTACGAACGAATTAGGTTTGGGTAAAAAGCTGCTGAAGTAACTGATTTCCGACCCTTCTGCGCTTTACGCGAGGCTCTTTAACGTTAGGATCAAGTGAGGGCTTTAATTAGGGGTTTGCGCGTTGAACGCAGTCGAAATCGAGGAAGCAGTATCTAAGTTGGTCGAGGCGGCTTTTGACGCAGCCGAGTTCCCTTTTGCCTTCCTCGAGGCCTTCGGTAACAAAGCCACCACGATCAAGTAGCTGCGGAGCGGCCACTCAAACGAGTCTGATGTCGATGGCGGCCTGCTACAGCGCAATCATATCCACCTCGCGGTATGTGAGCCCGGCAACGTCTCCCACAAGCTGTCTGAACTACGCGACAGCCCGGCCAACGCTAAAAACAAGGTAAGGTTCATCCTCGCCACAGACGGCGTTGATCTGGAAGCCGAGAACCTGGTCTCTGGCGAAACTGTCGCTTGCACATATCCTGAAGTTGCGGATCATTTCGGTTTCTTCCTGGCTCTGGCCGGAATCTCCACTGTCAGAGAAATCCGCGATAACGCGATCGATATCAAGGCAACAGGGCGCCTAAACAAGCTCTATATCGAGTTGCTGAAGCAGAACGAGGACTGGGGAACGGAAGGGCGCCGTCAGGACATGAACCAGTTCATGGGGCGCCTGATTTTCTGCTTCTTCGCCGAAGATACCGATATTTTCCGCGGCGAGAACCTGTTTACGTCCACCATCGATCAGATGAGCGACAGTCGATCGGAGAATACCGACAGCGTCATCGGCGAACTCTTCCGCG
>JAYPUG010000266.1:0-3785 GCA_038133965.1 Rhodospirillaceae bacterium
CTTGTCGAGAACCATGCCGATGGTCATCAGGTGGCCGACATTACGCACCAGCATCAGCGAACGGCCGTGCAGCGTCAGTTCGCCGCCGCCGGGCGCCGTGTAGGTCCGGTCGGCCTCGAGCGCGCGCGTCACGGTCTTGCCGCCCTTGTCGAACGCGGCCTTGAGGTCGCCCTTGATGAGGCCGAGCCAGTTCCGGTAGGCGAGCACCTTGTCCTCGGCATCGACGCAGGCCACCGAATCCTCGAAGTCCATAATCGTGGTCCTGGCGGATTCGAGGACCACGTCGGCGACGCCGGCCGGGTCGTCCTTGCCGATCGGGTGTTTGACGTCGATCACGATCTCGGCGTGCAGGCCGTTGTGGACCAGCAGGACCGACGAGGGCGCCCCGGGATCGCCCTTGTAGCCCGCCAGCTGCAGCGGGTTGGCCAGCGCCTTGGCCTCGCCGTTGGCGAGCGTGACCTGCAGCGCGCCATCGACCACGGCGTAGCCGACGGCGTCGGCATGCGAGCCGTCCTCAAGCGGCGCGGCCTGGTCGAGGATGTTGCGGGCATAGGCGATCACGCGCTCGCCGCGCACCGCGTTGTAGCCGCCGCCCAACTCCGCGCCACCCTCCTCGGGGATCGCGTCGGTGCCGTAGAGCGCGTCATAGAGCGAGCCCCAGCGCGCATTGGCGGCATTCAGCGCGTAACGCGCGTTGGTGATGGGCACGACCAGCTGCGGGCCGGCGATGGTGGAAATCTCCGGATCGACGTTCGTTGTCTCCACCTGGAACCCATCGCCCTCGGGCACGAGGTAGCTGATCTCTTCCAGGAAGCCCTTGTAGGCCGCCGGGTCGAAGTTCTCGCCGCCATGATCGCGGTGCCAGGTATCGATCTGCGCCTGCAGCGCCTCGCGCTTCTCCAGCAGCTCACGGTTGCGCGGGCCCAGGTCGTTGACCAGCTCGTCGAGCCCCGCCCAGAACGCGTCCTGCGACACGCCCGTGCCCGGCAGGGCCTCGTCGTTGATAAAGTCATAGAGCTCCCTGGCAACCTGGATATTCCCGGTCTGGATCATCTCGGTCATGACACCTGCCCCCGTCACACAAATTTGTTGGTGCCGGCCGGCCGCGCGGGGCCGCCCGGTGATTGGTTTCGCACCCTGAATAGCACAGGAACCGGGGGGTAGATCGAGTCACGCGGCACGGTTTTCGCTATATTCACGTGAATGAAACGAAACCGGGTCCTGCGGCCCGGAAAAAGGGGAACCGGACCATGATCACCAAGGGCATCAAGGAACTCTGCGCGGAAGCGGAGCAGGAGATCGAGACCATGACCGTCGATCAGGTCATGGCGGCACGCGACGACGAGAACACCGTGCTGGTCGATATCCGCGACATCCGCGAGCTGTGGCGCGACGGCACCATTCCCGGCGCCGTGCACGCGCCACGCGGCATGCTGGAATTCTGGGTCGATCCCGAAAGCCCGTATCACCGCGACCTGTTCGCGTCGGGCAAGAAGTTCATCTTCTACTGCGCAGGCGGGCTGCGCTCCGCGCTCGCCGCCCAGTCGGTACACCGGATGGGGCTCGCGCCCGTTGCGCACATGCGCGGCGGCTACGGCGCCTGGGTGAAGGCCGAGGGTCCGACCGAGGCGAAGGAAGCCAAGCTGCCGGAGAAATAGGCGCCTCGCTGTGGACCGGCCGCGCATCCTCGAATGGAAGGAGGCAGGCGCCCGCCCGCCGCCGGCCCGGATATGGGCGGCCCCGCCGTCCTTGCGGTTCGCGCTCGCCGCCGTGGGACTATCGGCTGCGATTCTCGTTTCGGTCGCCATCTCGGCAGCACTGCAACGCTGGGTGACCGGCGAGGTCGGGGCAGCCGTCTTCGGCGTGATGCTCGCCACCTTTTTCGGCTATCACGCGTTCCGATACTTCAACCCGTGGAACCCCTATCGCTGGTTCCATTTCGCGCTCGCCGACGATGGGCTCTACCTTCCGACCCGCGACAGGCGGATCGTCCTGGTCCCGTGGTCGCGGGTCAGCCGGATCGACATCGAGCGCTGGTCCGTGAAGGGCGAGCACAGCATGGCGCGAGTCCGCCTGGATCTCGACGATGCCATCTGGCACCTGTTCGAGCCGGGGCTGGTCGAGGACGGGGCGGACCGCCGCTACCGGATCCAGGTGGAAGGTATCGACGCGGACACGATCGCAAGCGAGGTTGCGGCGTTCCGCGACCGCGCGGCGGACGCCTGACGGCGGGTGTCAGCTCAGCGCCTTCTCGCGCAGCCTGGGAAAGATGTCGCTCATCCGCGAACCGGGGGCGAACGCCGCCGCATAGGACGGGCGCGCCTCGATCGCGGCAAACCAGTCCGCCACGTGCGGCGCGCCGGCCCACAGTTCGGACAGGCCCAGATCGCGCATCCGGTCGAACAGCGGCGCCATGCAGATGTCGGCGATGGTGTACTGCGTGCCGACGAGCCACGGGCCGTCCTTCGCCAGGGCGGCTTCCATGCGTTCGACCGTTGCGGTCAGCTGGCGGATCGAATTGTCGTACTCGTCGTCGGAGAAGCCGGTGCGGTTCAGGCGCATGAAGAAGTCGCGGCGCAGCGTGTTGCGGTCGCGGAACTCGGCGTATTCGTCTTCGCTCATCGCCCGGAACCGGTCGATTAGCACGTCCTGGAAGGTCGGCACGCGCACCGCCATCGACGGCACCTCGTCGATGTAGCGCAGCCAGGCACGCATCTCAGCACGCTTCTTCGGGTCTTCGGGGGTCAGGCGCGGTTCGTCCGGCCAGACCTCGTCGACGTACTCGCACATCACCGTGGACTCGATGATCGGCACCCCGTCATGGACGAAGGCGGGCACGACCCCGTTCGGATTGATGGCGAGGAACTCCGGTGTCAGGTTCTCGCCGCCCGACAGATCGACGGGCCGGTCCACCCACGCGACCCCCTTCTCGGCCAGGCAGATGCGGACCTTCTGCGAACAGGTCGAGGCGATGTTGTGGAACAGTTCAAGCGCCATGCCGCGCCTCCCGCCGGTGTTTGCCTTGCGGGAACGCTTAGCCCCCGCACACCCGCGAGGCAAGCGGCGGCAGCGGATTACTCCGCCGCACGGGCCGGTTCGGCGTCGTCGTCCGGGAAGGCCGGGATAATTTCCTTCGAGAAGGTGCGAAGCCCCTCGATGCCCGAGCCGCCGTCGGCGAACAGCAGGTAGCGCACGCCCGCATCGTGCAGGCGCTGGATCTTCTCCGAGATCTCGTCGATCGTGCCGTACATCGCGGCGTCCGACGTGGTCTCGGTCGTGTCGTCATAGGACATGATCGAGGCCTTGTTCCCGCCGTCCGGCCGCTGGGCCAGGTTGTCCACGCGCCGGCGCGCGTTGATGCGGTTCTCGATCGCCCGGTCGCGGTCGGCCGCATCCTTGGCCACATAGAGCCCGCGCGCCACGCCCACCTCGTTGGCGTCGAAGGTGCGCCCGCGTGCCTCGACGGCCTTCCGGAACACCTCGATACGCTCGACGATTGTCGTGCGCGGCGCGAACTGGTCGAGCAGCAAATTGTAGCCGCGCTCGGCGACCTTCTCGATCGAGGCCGGGCTGCCCGCGCCCATCCAGAAGGGCGGGTGCGGCTTCTGCAGGGTCGGCGGCTCGACGATCACGTCCTCGTAGGACCAGAACTCGCCGTCGTAGGACCAGGGATCGTCCTCGGTCCAGGACTTCTCGAGCAGCTTGAGGGATTCCTCGAAGCGGGCATCCGCTTCTTCCATCGGGATCTTAAAGCCCTTGAACTCGTTGAACCGGTAGCCCTTGCC
>JAYPUG010000267.1:0-3772 GCA_038133965.1 Rhodospirillaceae bacterium
CGCCGATCCCTATGCGGAAACGTTTGCGCTTGCCGGCCCCGCAGACGGCCAGTTGCCGCCTCCGGGCGTGGGGCAGGCGGCGATCGAGCCGCTGCTGAATGCCTGGGGTGTGACGGTCGAGCGGGGACAATTCGTCGCCAACCTCGATGACGCCATCCGGGTCGGGTTCCCGAACCCGGAGACCGGACAGCAGGTCGCGGTCGATTATGTCGCCTGGCTGACGATGCAGGGCGACCGGTTCTCGCGCGACGATGCCGTCACGACCCAGCTCCAGCGCATCGTGCTGAGTTCGACGGGCGCCTTCATGAAGGCCGAGGACGGCGAGAGCACGATCGAGCCGCTGATCTACACCACGGCGAACTCGTCGCTGATGAGCGGCTTCGAGATTGCCCAGCAGCCGAACCCCATCGCGCTGCTCGACAAGTTCGAGTCCGACGACACGGTCTTCAATGTGGCCGTGCGAGTCACCGGCAAGGTGAAGTCGGCATTCCCCGAGGGACCAACGGTCAAGGTGTTGGGCGATGCGGAGGATGCGGATGCGATCCGTGCCGCGCACAAGAACGCGCCCGACGCGCCGGCGAATATCATCCTCGTCGGCGATGTCGATATGCTGGCCAACCAGAACTGGGCACAGGTGAGCGAGGTCGCGGGCGAGCGGGTGGCGATCCCGACCGCCAACAACGCCGACTTCTTCATCAACGCGATCGATAACCTGCGGGGCAACCAGGGATTGGTGGGCTTGCGCGGACGCGGGCTGACCATCCGCCCGTTCGAAGTGATCGAGCAGATGCGGCGGGCGGCCGACAACAAGTTCCGCGATCAGGAGCAGGCGCTGCTGGCCCGGATCACCGAGATGG
This sequence comes from Rhodospirillaceae bacterium, assembly GCA_038133965.1. Classification (GTDB taxonomy): domain Bacteria; phylum Pseudomonadota; class Alphaproteobacteria; order UBA6615; family UBA6615; genus JAYPUG01. The sequence goes on from JAYPUG010000267.1 coordinate 858, forward strand.
AACAGACGATCGAGCGCCTGCAGCGCGAGGAGGCGACGACGGGCGTGTTACTGACCACCCAGCAGCAGGCCGAAATCGACCGGTTCCGGGCGGAGATGCTCGATCAGCGCCGCACGCTGCGTGACGTGCAGCTCTCGCTGCGCAAGGACGTCGAGAATCTCGAGCGGCAGGTACGGGTGGCCAATATCTGGGCCGTGCCGGTCCTGGTGGCGGTTCTCGCCGTCATCCTGGCAATTGTCCGCCGCATCCGCCGGGCGCGCTATCACCGTGCGGTTTTGCACTAGGGGGCTGGAAAGATGAGTCCACGCGTATTCCTTGGCTGGCTGGTCGTCACCGTCGCGACGGTGGTGCTGGCCGTGGTTTTCGGCCTGAGCCGGGAAACCTCGTCCTTCGATCCGCTTGAGCGGGTTCCCGTTTTCGACGCGTTGCGTGCCGATCCCGATGCCGCCGCGCGGGTCGAGGTCCGCAGCCGGTTCGGCGAGTTCACGCTTGTGCGCGGGGCCGATGGCTGGATCACCCCGGACCGCTCCGACTATCCGGTCGAGGAATCTGCCGTTCGCCGTCTGGTCGCCGGGCTGGCGGACATGCGCTACATCGAGCGCAAGACCTCCAACCCCGAACGTTTCGGCCGGCTCGAGGTGCAGGACATTGACGACGAGCTTTCCGATTCCGCCCATGTGACCGTATCCAACGCCGGCGGCACCGTGCTCGCCGATGCCATCGTGGGACGTCCCAGTGCGCGCTTCTTCGACGGGCAGGTCAGCGGCACCTACATCCGCGAGCCCGGTACGAACAACGTCTGGCTGGTGAGCGGCGTGACGAACGTCCAGACGCGTCTGGTGCCATGGCTGCAGCGCGATATTGTCCAGGTACCGGCGACGGAAGTTGCCGGGGTGTCGGTCGGTGAGGGCGAGGGATCCTATGCGCTGTCGCGAGAGGCCACCGACCAGGAGGCGTTCGCGCTCTCCGGTGCGCCCGAGGGACGAAAGCTCGATCCCTCGAAGGCCACGTCGATCAGCCGTGCGCTCGCGAATGTCGGGCTTGAGGATGTGCGCCCGAGGTCCGAATTCAGCCTGCCGGACGATGCGAGCGTGGCCGAAGTGAGCACCTTCTCAGGTCTGACGATCCGGATGCGCCTTGCAGAGATCGACCGCAAGCGTTGGGCCGTGTTTGAGGCCGCCTACACGGGCGATGCGGCTGACCAGTCCGAAGCGGCCAATGCCGCCCGCGCGTTGGCCGACGAGATCAACGCCCGGACCGGCGACTGGGTCTATTGGGTGCCGAGCAGCGTTTACACGAACCTCACGCGTCCGCTCGACGACGTGCTGGCGCCGGAAGACAGCTCTTAGACCCGAACACCGGGTTCGCCTATCATCGAGCGGCCCGCGCACGGAGCGCGGGCCGTTTTCGTTTCCTGATGCGAGGTTCGTGATGGATCTGGGGCTATATGGAAAGCGCGTGCTGGTGACAGGCGCGGGCCGCGGGATCGGCCGCGGGATTGCAACGGCACTGGCGGCCGAGGGCGCGCGCGTCGTTATCGCCAGCCGCGATCGAGAGGCGTGCGCTGCCACGGCGGCGGACATCGCATCGCTACACGATGCCGAAATCGTCGCGACGGCGTGCGACATGGGCGATCAAGGTGCGGTGGACGACCTGGCAGCGTTCGCGATGGACGCCTTCGGCGGCATCGATATCCTGGTGAACAACACCGGCGGGCCGCCATTCGGGCCCGTCAGCCAGGTCGATAGCGATACGTGGCGCAGCCATTTCGATGCGATGTTTGTCAGCGTTACCCGCCTGACCGGTCACTTGCTGCCAGGAATGCGTGATCGCGGCTGGGGCCGGGTTCTGCTTGTAACGTCCACGGGTGTCGTCGAACCCATCCCGCAACTCGGCATATCGAATGCTCTGCGCATCGCGCTCACCAACTGGGCGAAGACCCTGTCGCTCGAGGTGGCCCCCGACGGCGTGACCGTGAACGCCCTTATGCCGGGACGTATCGATACTGCGCGGATGCGACAGCTCTATGAAGTCACTGCAAAGAACCGCGGTGTGGATGTCGATGTGGTGAAGACCGAGGTTGCCGCGCAAATCCCCGCCGGTCGGGTCGGCACGGTCGAGGAGTTCGCGGCGCTCGCGGCTTTCCTTGCCGGCGAGCCCGCTTCCTATATCACCGGGACCGCAACCGCGATCGACGGCGGCCTTACGCGAAGGGGCGTGTGACGATACCTGACGCATCGCGAAAGCGGTGTTATTGCATTGTTTACGGCGTAACCATTCACGTGCGGCGCAACGCCGGGACGACATGAAACGGAGTGGATCGATGGCGAGAAAACCGTGCACGGGGAGCCGTTCGCGCAGCACCAAGAAGGATGAGGCGTCGAACGAAAAGCCCAAGCGCGCGGCGAGCAGCCGCAAGCCGGCTGCGAAAGAGACCGCCGAGACGAACACCTAGACAGCGGCGGCTGCGACGGGTGAGTCCGGAACGCGGTTTCCGCTGTTCTACAAGGCGCCGCGGCCCGTCGAGGCAGCGCGTCATACCGGTTGGGCCGTTTCCGAGGATGCTGATCTGGGGTTTGCGGCGACGGCTAATGCGATCCCGCTGAACGTGGTCGAGTGCGCCCCACCTGCCGGTTTCCGTCTGCGGTCTGCAGACCGGGAGCAACGCCTTTGTCGGAAACGACAACCGGTGGACACAGGGTTGCTATGTGCCAGCCTATGTCCGGCGCTATCCGTTCATCCTCATGGAGAACGCCGAGGCCAAGCAGTTCATCCTCTGTGTCGATGAGGACTCCGACATGGTCGGCAAGAAGGGCGAGCGCGTACTTTTCGACGATGAGGGCAAGCCCAGCGAACTGACCAACTGCGCAATGGAGTTCTGCCGCGCCTACCACGGGCAGTACGAATCCACGCGG
>JAYPUG010000268.1:0-2929 GCA_038133965.1 Rhodospirillaceae bacterium
TCAAAAGAATGATGCACTAACATTTAAAACGGACCAGTCAGTGGGGGCAGGTCAGTGCTCGCCGTCGTCGGCGCGGCGATCCTGCTGATCGGCTACCGCATGGTGAAGAAGAGCGCCTGAGCGTTCGGCGTTTCGTGCCAAACCCGCCGCGCTCCGCGTGGCGGGTTTTTGCTTGTCGGTCCGATTGCCGACATTGGTATAAAACCGCGGGGAGGATGGGTTCTTGAGCGATCACAGCGACATTGGCGGCCCCGTCGCCGATCCGGTTGGCACGGACACGCCCGGTACGGCAGAGATCGGTTTCACGGTCCCCGAGCACTACAACGCGAGCGCCATCCTTTTCGACAATCTCGATGCGGGCCGCGGCGAACGTCCAGCCGTTCTTTCGGGCGACACACGCCTGACCTATGCAGAACTGTGCGAAGTGGCCTGCCGCGCCGGAAACGCCTTTGCGGGCGAAGGGCTCGAACGCGGTGCTCGGATCGTGATGATCCTCGATGACACGCCGGTCTATCCCGCGGCGTTCTTCGGAGCCGTACGCGCGGGTTTCGTGCCGGTGTTGACCAATATCCTCTCGCCGGCGGACCTGCTGGCCTACTACATCGAAGACAGCGCTGCCCCGGTCGTCGTCTGTGAGGCGGGCCTGGCCGAAACGCTTGCGGAGGCCCTGGCAGACGTGAAGGAGGACCGGCGCGTCGTGATTGCGAATGGAGACGTGCCGGACTCACTGGCTTCCGTTGCGGTGACATGGGATGCGTTCGTGGCGGGTCAGCCGGATGATCTGGCGCCAGCGGACACCCATCGTGACGAGATGGCCTTCTGGATGTACAGCTCGGGCAGCACGGGTCGTCCCAAGGGGATCGTGCACCTGCAGCACGACATGCTCTACACGCACCTGAGCTACGGGAAGGCTGTCCTCGACCTCGGGCCCGACGACATCGTCTATTCGGTGCCGAAGATATTCTTCGCCTACGGGTTCGGGAACTCGGTCACCTTTCCGTTTGCGGTAGGGGCCGCGGCGGTCCTCGAGCCGGGCCGGCCCGAACCCGGACCGATCTATGCCGCGGTCGAACGGCACCGGCCGACGGTCTTCTTCGGGCTGCCCACCTTGTACAACGCACTGGTTGCGCATGAAGGTGCGGCAGCACGCGACCTTTCGAGCGTGCGGCTGTGCATTTCGGCGGCCGAACCCCTGCCCGAAGAGACCTTCAACGCCTGGCGCGCAAACTACGGGCTGGAGATTCTCGAGGGGCTCGGTTCGACCGAGGTGCTGCACATCTATGTCAGCAACTTCCCGGGCGCTGTCAGGCTGGGTGCGAGCGGACAGCGTGTGCCGGGCTATGAAATCCGGCTCGTCGATCCCGAAGGCAATCCCGCCGGGCCGGGCGAGGCAGGGACCATGCTGGTGCGCGGCGACTCCCAGACGCCGTTCTACTGGAACCAGCCCGAGAAAACCTCGGAGACGATGCGCAAGGACTGGATCTACACCGGTGACCGGTTCCGCCTGGATGACGATGGTTACTACCACTTCGACGGGCGGGCGGACGACCTGATCAAGGTCAGCGGACAGTGGATCTACCCGCTTGAGATCGAACGTTGCCTCAACGACAACCCGAACGTCCAGGAAAGCTGCGTTCTGGGGGTGGCCCGCGAGGACGGGCTGATGACGACCAAGGCCTGGGTCGTGCTCAAGTCCGGCGTCGAAGCGGGAGAGGGGACCGTGAGGGACCTTCAGGACTATGTGAAGGGCCGGCTTTTGCCCTACAAGTACCCCCGGATCGTCGAATTCCGCGACGACCTGCCAAAGACCGGAACAGGGAAAATCGACCGCCAGGCGCTGCGCGCCGGCGACGACAGCTGACAGGAGAGAAGCAGTGGAAGAAAAAGTCACGTTCCAATCGGACGGATTGACGCTCGCGGGTGTCGTGCACACGCCGGACGGCCTGGCGGACGGCGAGAAGCGGCCGGCATTCCTGGTGCTGCATGGCTTTGGCACCGGCAAGGACGGATCGACGCCCGAGATCCTCGCCAACATGCTGTGCGATTGGGGCTACGTGACGATGCGCTTCGACTTCCGCAGCTGCGGCGAGTCCGAGGGAGAGCGCGGCTGGGTGATGTGCGAGGACCAGGTCGAGGATACGAAGAACGCCGTCACCTGGTTCCAGAACTATCCGGGTGTCGATCCCGACCGCATCGGTGTCATCGGCCACAGCTTCGGTGCCGCCGTCGCCGTCTATGCCGGCGGTGTGGACGAGCGGATTGCCGCGGTGGTTTCGTCATGCGGCTGGGGCGACGGCGAGAGCAAGTTCCGTCTGCAGCATCCGTCCGACGAGCAGTGGGCACGATTCACCAACATCCTGAAAGAGGGCAAGGAACACCGCGAGAAGACCGGCGAATCCCTCATAGTCGGTCGCTGGGACATCGTCCCGATCCCCGAACATCTGCGCGGTCACATGGGCAAGAACGTGACCATGGAGTTCCCGGCCGAGACGGCACAGAGCATGTTCGATTTCCGTGCCAACGACGTCGTGGCGGGGATTTCGCCACGGCCGCTCCTGCTGTTCCACGCGGCGGACGATTCCGTGACGCCGACCGACCAGTCGCTCCAGCTCTTCGCGCATGCAAAGCAGCCCTGCGACCTGATGCTGCTGACCGACGTGGACCACTTCCCTTTCTCCGTGGACAGCACGCGTGCGCGCGATGCGCTGAAGGGCTGGCTCGGGAGCCATTTTCCGGCCAATCCGGCGTAGAAACTGTCGGGCCAATGGGGCAAGCTTCGGGAAACAGCCACGAGGAGGGGCCCCGAAATGCCGACCGAGATCTACACGCCGAGCGCCGAGGAAGTCGATTCCCGTATCGGCCGATATGACGAACTCACGCCCATGTCCACGACAGACGATCTGGACTGGGTACCGGACGAGGCGTGGGA
>JAYPUG010000268.1:2939-3768 GCA_038133965.1 Rhodospirillaceae bacterium
TGGGACATTTTCTTCGCCCGCAAGATCATGGCGGTCGTGCTCGAGGACACCGAGAGCCCTTTCGGGAACCGGGCGCCGATCAAGACCGCGAACGGCCTGACCATGTTCATCTCGATCCTGACCCCGGGGCAGGGGCCGTGCCTGCATGACCACAATGACACCTACGAGACCTTCATGGTCCTCAAGGGCTCGATCGAGTATCGCGTGGGCGATCCGATTGCGCACCGGCGCGTCCTGAACCAGTGGGACGTGTTTTCGTGCCCGCCGGGCGTGTACCGCGAGTTTCGCAATGTGGGCGACGAGGACGCGGTCCAGCTGACGATTCTGACGGGACCGAAAGAGCGCAACGATGTGACGATACCCCATTCGGTTCGCGAACGCGTCGTGGCCGAGTATGGCGAGAAGGTCGCCGACGCGTTCGGCGAGATCATGCCCTTCGATCCTCCTGCGAGCTGACAAGAAGCAGCGGGTTACGAAGAAGGGTGGGCGATGGCACAGATCACCGCGAACGGTATCAGCCAGTACTACGAGATCCACGGAGACGGGCCGCCACTGGCCCTCGTTGCCGGGATGGGCGGCACGGCCAACTACTGGGCCGAGCAGATCGACCATTTCGCGCAGACCCATACTGTCATCGTGTACGACCAGCGCGGGGCAGGGCGCACCGACCACGTGTCCGTCACGGGCATCGAGCAGTTGCGCGACGATTTTCTGGCACTGCTTGATACGCTGGGGTTCGACCGGCTTGCCTTCGTGGGGCATTCGACTGGGGGAAACATCGGACAGATCATCGCCATCGAGAACCCCGAATGGCTGGACCGGCTGGTCG
>JAYPUG010000269.1:0-3767 GCA_038133965.1 Rhodospirillaceae bacterium
ATCGTGTAGAGCTCCACGAACTGGGCGTTGTCGTAGAGCATCTTCTCGAAGTGGGGCGCGAGCCAGACCGGGTCGGTCGAGTAGCGCGCGAAGCCGCCGCCCAGATGGTCGTAGATCCCCCCCTGGGCCATGCAGTCGAGAGTCAGCGCGACGGCGTCGCGCACGCCCGCATCGCCATGGGCCCACATGGTGCGAAGGATGGCGCATTGCGGGAACTTGGGCGCGGTGCCGAAGCCGCCATGCTCGCGGTCGATCTCTCCGGCAAGGGCGCCGGTTACGGCCGCGACATCGGCCGGCGACGGCGGGTCGCCCGGTTTGGCCGCCGACATCTCGGCGATGGCGCCGACGATGGCGCGCGTGTTCTGTGCGACCTTGTCGCCCTCGGTCCGGTAGATCCGGTCGATGTGCACCAGAAGGTCGGGGAAGCCGGGGCGCCCGTATCCGGCGCGCGGCGGGAAATACGTGCCGCCCCAGAAGGGCTCGCCCTCGGGCGTCAGGAACATGGTCAGGGGCCAGCCGCCCTGCTCGCCCATGAGCGCCAGCGCGGCCTGGTAGATCGCGTCGAGGTCGGGCCGCTCCTCGCGATCGACCTTGATGTTCACGTAGAGCTCATTCATCACCGCGGCCGTCTCTTCGTCCTCGAAGCTCTCGTGCGCCATGACATGGCACCAGTGGCACGCGGCGTAGCCGACCGACAGCAGGATCGGCTTGCCCTCCGCCTTCGCGCGGGCCAGCGCGTCCTCGCCCCACGGATACCAGTGGACGGGGTTGTCGGCGTGTTGCAGAAGATAGGGGCTGGTCTCGTCGGCCAGCATGTTGCGCGACATCGGGGCCTCGAGGAGTCAGGGCTGGGGTGTGGTTCGGCGTCGAGGGTACAATTTCGTTCCGGCGCGCGCACAGGCAAGCGGAGGGTTATCCCCATGAAAGTGACGATCGACATCGACTGCACGCCCGAGGAGGCCCGCCGCTTCATGGGCCTGCCCGACGTGACCGCCGCCCAGGAGGCGGTAGTGCAGGAGTGGCAGAAGCAGGCCATGAAGGCCATGGATCCGCAAGCGCTGTTCAAGGCCTGGGTGCCAGACAGCGGGGCGTGGGAGCAGTTCCAGAACGCCTTCTGGAACTCGCTTGGTGGCCAGGGCGGGGGCCAGCCGCCGGGCGGCAAGAAATAGCCGAAACGTCCGATGGCGGGTAGCGCGCCCTCTCCCGACACGATCTATGCGTTGTCGAGCGGCGCCGGCATCGCCGGTGTGGCGGTGGTGCGCGTGTCGGGACCCGGTGCGGATGGGGTTCTCACGGCGCTGGGCGTCTCTCCGCTGCCCGAGCCGCGCTATGCTGCACTGCACAATATTGCGGCGCCACAGGGCGGCGAGCCGCTCGACCGGGCGCTGGTGCTGCGGTTTCCCGCCCCGGCGAGCTTCACGGGCGAGGACGTCGGCGAGCTGCATGTCCATGGCGGGCCGGCGGTGCTCGCGGCCCTGTTCGATGCCATCGCCGCGACGGGGCTGGCGCGCCTGGCCGAGCCGGGCGAGTTCACCCGCCGCGCCTTCGAGAACGGCAAGCTCGACCTGACGGCGGCCGAGGGCCTTGCCGACCTGGTCGCGGCGCAGACCGATGCGCAACGGCGCCAGGCCCTGCGCCAGTACGACGGCGCGCTGGCAGAGATCTATGAGGGCTGGCGCGCGCGCCTGGTTGCGCTGCTCGGCAACGCCGAGGCGGAGATCGACTTCTCCGACGAGGAACTGCCGGAGGGGCTCAAGGACGAAGTCACCCACAATATATTGTGCATGTGTGGCGAAATACGTGCACACCTTGATAGCGCGTCGCGTGGTGAGGCGATCCGGGCGGGGTTCCAGATCGCCATCGTCGGTGCGCCCAACGCGGGCAAGTCGAGCCTGCTCAACCGGCTCGCCGCCCGCGATGTGGCCATCGTGTCGGCGCAGGCCGGAACCACCCGCGACGTGATTGAGGTGCAGCTGAACCTGGGTGGCTATGCCGTGACCCTGTCCGATACGGCGGGCATCCGCGATGCCGCGGACGGTATCGAGGGCGAGGGCGTGCGCCGGGCCGAGGCGCGCGCGGCCGATGCGGCGCTCCGGCTGGTCGTTGTGGACGGGACCGAGGACGCCATCCCGGACCGCATCGCGCGGCTGATCGACGGGGACGCGATCGTCGCGGTCAACAAGTCGGACCTGGCAGGCGCAGATACGCCCAAGGGCCTCGCCGACACGTACGCGGTCCTTTCGGTGTCGGCGAAGACGGGGGACGGGATCGATGCGCTGATCGCCCGGCTGGGCGACACCGTCCGCGCCCGGCTCGAGACATCGGAGGGTGCGATGCCGACGCGCCGGCGCCACCGCGACGCGCTGTCGGAGGCGGTGGCGGCGCTGGACCGGGCCGGTACTGCGGCCTATCCGGAACTGGCCGCGGAGGATGTGCGCCTGGCGCTGCGGGCGCTGGGCCGGATCACCGGGCGCGTAGATATCGATGAGATACTAGATATTGTGTTTCGGGAATTCTGTATCGGCAAATAGAGGGATCGGCCCGCCATTGTTTCACGTGAAACATATCGCCGAACGGGCGTGGCCGGGCCGCGGCGGGAAGTCTTTGACAGGCTCCGCCCGACGGCCTACATAGCGCCCGCCATGAGCACCCCTGACACCGCATACGACGTGATCGTCATCGGCGGCGGTCACGCCGGTACGGAAGCCGCGGCCGCATCGGCGCGGGTTGGTGCGCGCACTTTGCTGGTCACCCACAAGGCCGCGACCGTCGGCGAGATGTCGTGCAACCCGGCCATCGGCGGTTTGGGCAAGGGTCACCTGGTCCGCGAGATCGACGCACTCGACGGAATCATGGGCCGCGCCATCGACCGCGGCGGAATCCAGTTCCGCATGCTCAACCGCTCGAAGGGGCCGGCCGTCTGGGGCCCGCGCGCCCAGGCCGACCGGAAGCTTTACCGCGAGGCGGTGCAGGACCTTCTCGCGGAGCAGGCGAACCTCGAGATCCGCGAGGGCGCGGTCGAGGACCTGGTTCTCGACGGGAATGGCCGCGCCGCGGGCGTGGTGCTCGGCGACGGGTCGGAGATATCCGCCGGCGCGGTGGTCCTCACGACCGGGACATTCCTGCGCGGGGTTATCCATATCGGTGAGATCCAGGAGGCGGCCGGCCGCTTCGGCGAGGCGCCCTCGACCGGCCTGTCAGCGACGCTTGACCGCGCGGGCTTCGCGCTGGGGCGCCTGAAGACCGGAACGCCGCCGCGTCTCGACGGCCGCACCATCGCCTGGGACCGGCTCGAGCGCCAGACGGGCGATACGCCGCCCGTTCCGTTCTCCTACCTGACCGATGCGATCACGACGCCCCAGATCGATTGCCACATCACTTACACGAGCGCCGCGGGTCACGCGCTGATCCGCGACAACCTGGATCGCGCCCCGATCTATTCCGGCCAGATCGAGAGCGGCGGCCCACGCTATTGCCCCTCCATCGAGGACAAGGTGGTGCGCTTCGCCGACAAGCCGCGGCACCAGATCTTCCTCGAACCCGAGGGGCTGGACGACGACACGGTCTATCCCAACGGCATCTCGACCTCGCTGCCCGAAGACGTCCAACTGGCGCTGCTGAAGACGATCGACGGGCTCGCCGATGCGGTCATGGTTCGGCCCGGTTACGCCATCGAGTACGATTTCGTCGATCCGCGCGAACTCCACCGCACGCTCGAGACGCGCCATATCCCCGGCCTGTACCTGGCCGGCCAGATCAACGGGACG
>JAYPUG010000270.1:0-1339 GCA_038133965.1 Rhodospirillaceae bacterium
ATGCCATGTCGTTCTTTTCCCAGCGAAAGCGGATCTGAAACTCGATCTTCTCGGCGTGGTCGAGCAGGAAGCCGAGCACGGCCTCGCTCTCGTCGGGTTCCATCTCGACGATCCGCGTGGTGAATCCGCGGTTCACGAACAGACCCTTGCGGCCCGTCTCCGGGTGGGTGCGTGCGATCGGGTGGATCGCGCGCGGGTATTCCTTGCCCGTGTCGTCGATCCCGAACGTGTCGTAGCGGCCCCGGTAGATGTGCTCGCCCGCATGTTCGGCGTGCAGCCCGTCGAGCATCGCGCGCATCGGCTCGGACAGGGCCTCCCACGCGGCGTAACTGTCGGCAAACATCGTGTCACCGCCGCTTTCTGGCAGGATGTGGATCTGCAGCATGGTGCCGAGCGGCGGTTCCTCGTCGCACGACACGTCCGAATGCCAGTACTCGCCGTTGGCATGCCGCGACTTCTCGTGGGCATGGATTTCCATGATCGCCGGGAAGCCGTCCTTGCCCGGATTGCCCGGGTGGTAGTGCAACTCCCCGAATCGCTCGCCCATGGCGATCTGGACCTCGGGCGGGATCGGCTGCTGGTCCTTGAAGAACAGCACCTGGTTGTCGAGGAAGGCGTGGTGAACCTCCTCGAACTGGTCGTCGCTCAGCCCCTTCGACAGGTCGATACCGCGCACCTCGGCACCCAGGTTCGGCGCGTAGGGCCGGACCTCGATGTGGCGGTAGTTGCGCCGGTCGCGGTTGCGCACCCGCTTGGTCTCGACATTGCCCTCGGGCCGTGTGCCGGGGCTGTGGGCATAGACATTGGCCATCGTTCTCGCTCGTTTTGGGCAGCGTTGCCCGGAAACCTACGGGGCCGCCGGGATTTCCTCAACCGTTGAGCGCGCGGCAGACCTTTTCCGGCGTCGCCGGCATGTCGAAGTCCAGGGCCTTGCCGCGCTGCGCCAGCACGTCGGCGATGGCGTTCATCAGCGCCGGCAACGCGCCGGTGATCCCGGCCTCGCCCACGCCCTTGGCGCCCAGCGGGTTGGCCGGCGACGGCACCTCGTGGAAGTCGACGTCGAACGACGGCAGGTCGGCCGCGCGCGGCATGGCATAGTCCATGAACGAGCCGGTCAGGAGCTGGCCCGTCGCCCGGTCGTAGACGATCTCCTCGCGCATCGCCTGGCCGAACCCCTGACCGATCCCGCCATGCACCTGGCCGTGGACGATAGGCGGGTTGATCACCCGCCCGCAATCGTCCACCGCGGCATAGCGATCGACGGTGACCACGCCGGTGTCGGGATCGACCTCGATCTCGCAGATGTGGCAACCGTTCGGGAAATACTGGTCCGGGGCAT
>JAYPUG010000270.1:1349-3763 GCA_038133965.1 Rhodospirillaceae bacterium
CGGACCTGTGCGGCTAGATCGAGCAACCCGATCTCGTGGTCGGTGCCCGCCACGCGGAAGCTCCCGTCAGCGAACTCGATATCGGCCTCGGCGGCCTCCAGCAGATGCGCGGCGGCCGCACGGCCCTTCTCGATCACGGCATCGCAGGTCAGCGCGATGGCCGAACCGGCCATGGTCATCGAGCGCGAGGCGATGGTGGCGATCCCCAGCGGCGCGGTCGCGCTGTCGCCCTGGCGCAGGCGCACCCGGTCGAACGGCAGGCCGAGCCGGTCGGCGATCACCTGCACGAAACTGGTCTCGTGGCCCTGCCCCTGGCTCTGGGTGGCGACGACGAGATCGACCCCGCCGTCCTCGGCAAACTCGATCCGTGTCCCCTCGTGGGGAAATCCGCCGATGCATTCCATGTAGGTGGCGATGCCGCGCCCGCGAAGTTTTCCGTTCGCCTCGCTGGTAGCGCGGCGCGCGGCGAACCCGTCCCAGTCGGCCAGCGGCAACGTCTTGTCGAGTACCGCCTCGAACTCGCCGGAATCGTAGATGCGCCCGACCGGCGTCTCGTACGGCATCCATTCCGGCGGGATCATGTTCTGCCGCCGCAGTTCCAGCGGATCGCGGCCGGTCTGGCGCGCCGCTTCTTCGACGAGCCGCTCGACCACATAGGAAGCCTGCGCGCGCCCCGCGCCCCGGTATGGGCCAACCGACTGGGTGTGGGTCACGACAAGGCGCACGTCGATATCGACGACCGGCGTCCGGTAAACCAGCGGCAACCCGTTGGGCGTGTTTCGCAGCGGCATCCCGGTGCCGTTGCAGGCGTAGTAGGCGCCCATGTTGTCGTCGATGGCCACACGCAGCGCGGTGAAGTTGCCCTCGGCGTCCAGCGCGAGCGACGCGTCGATCACGGCGTCGCGGGCGTGGGAATCGCCCAGGAAGTGCTCGGCCCGCGTGCCGGTCCACTTGACCGGCCTGTCGAGCGCGCGCGCGGCGAACAGGATTGCGATGTCCTCGGGAAACGGCTGCTCCTTCACGCCGAACCCGCCGCCCACATCGCCCATCAGCACGCGCATCTGCGAGCGCTCGATGTCGAAGACCTGCTGGCACAGGATTTCCATGAAGTACTGCACGCCCTGCCCGGAGGCCGTGATCGTGTACCTGCCTTCGCCGGTTCCATCCCACTCGGCGATGCTCGTGCGCGGTTCCATCGGGTTGGCGAGCAAACGGTTGTTGGCAAGGGTCAGCCGGGTGACATGGGCGGCGTCCGCGAACGCCTTGTCCGCCGCTTCCTTGTCTCCCTTCTGCCAGACCTGCCCGATATTCCCGGGCGCGTCGTCCCAGACCGTGGGCGCACCGGGCGCCAGCGCATCAGCCAGCGTGACGGCGGCAGGCAGTTCGGCGATGTCGAGTTCGACCCGGTCAGCAGCATCCTCGGCCTGCGCCCGCGTTTCGGCCACCACCATCACGACCGCTTCCCCGACGTGCCGCACCTTGCCCTGGGCGAGGCCCGGCCGCGGCGTGTGCAGCGGCGGCGTCTGGATCTGCGCCGCCTGGTAACGCGCAAACCGCGCGACGATGTGGCCGACACCGGCGTCGGCGAGGTCCGCTCCCGTGAACACCCCAATGACACCAGGCATAGTCTCGGCCGCGCTCGTGTCGATGCCGCGTATGTCGCCGTGGGCGACGGGCGAACGCACAAACGCGGCATGCGCCTGACCGTCCGCATTCACATCGTCGGCAAAGCGTCCCCGGCCCGTCAGGAGGCGCGCATCCTCGCGCCGTCGGACTGGCTGGGCGATCCCGTGGTTTCCGGCCATCGAGGCTTCCTACTCCGCGACGGGCACCATAGAGATCTGCGGGTCCGTAGCCGGGACATAGACCTCGTCGAGGCCCAGTTCCTTGCGCACGATGTTCGCACCGCGGACCAGCGAAACCATCTTGTAGTAGGCGTGCATCCGGCTCGCCGCGCCGCGCCCGAACCCGCAGTCGCTCGACAGGATCAGCCGCTCGGGCTCGATGTGCTTCAGCGCGCGGCGAATCAGGTCCGCCACCTGTTCGGGCCGTTCGACCTGCAGGGTGCGGTGGCTGATCGCGCCGATGGCGATCTTCTTGTCCTTTGAAATCAGCTTCCCGTAATGCTCGAGGTCCATGCCGTTGTTGGTCGCGGCCTCCAGCGTGATCACGTCGGCGTCGAGCTGGTCGAGATAGGGCAGCGCCTTCTCGTAGGACGCGTGCTCGGCGAACATCTTCTGAGCCGCCGGCGAACCCCAGCAGGTGTGGACCCACACCTCGGTCTTCTCGCGCAGGCCCGCCACTTCCTTGTTGAACGCCTCGACGTATTGCTCCGATGTGATCTCCTGATCGGCGACCTGCATCGACTGGTGGATCGAGGGCTCCTCGATCTGGATCAGCGGCGCACCGGCATC
>JAYPUG010000271.1:0-3714 GCA_038133965.1 Rhodospirillaceae bacterium
CTACAAGAACATCTACGGCTCGTTTTTCCCGTTCCTCGTCGCAGGCGCCGACAACATGGCGGACCGGATCGTCGAGACGGGTCTGTTTCCGTGCGGCACGGTCGATGAACAGATCGCCTACTGGCAGGACATCCTCGACAAGGTCCCGTGCGAGTATCTGTGCCTCATCTGGCACTACGCGCAGGCGCCGAAGCAGTCGGTCATCGACGAGATCGAGATGTTCATGACCAAGGTGCTACCGCACCTGAACATTCCGGAATTCCCGGAGTTCGAGACGACGACCGCCGTGGCTGCGAAGTAGCGCCGTCTGCCGGCCTCGCCGCTAGTCGAGCGGCGCGGTCGCGGCCATCAGCCAGTCGCGCACATCCTCGTCGAGCAGCGGGCCGACCTCCGCCGCCACGCGGGCGTGATAGGCGTCGAGCCACTCGCGCTCCTCGCGCGTCAGCAGGACCGTGTCGATCAGGTTCCGGTCGATGGGCGCCAGCGTCAGCGTCTCGAAGCCGTGCATCGGCCGCTCGCCGCCGACGATGTCCTCGGCCGGCGTGACAGCGACCAGGTTCTCGATCCGGATGCCGTACGCGCCCGTCTTGTAGTAGCCGGGTTCGTTCGAGACGATCATCCCGGGTTCCAGGGCAACCGCCCCGCCCGCCCGGGATATGCGCTGCGGGCCCTCGTGCACACCGAGATAGCTGCCCACCCCGTGGCCGGTGCCGTGGTCGTAGTCGATCCCCGCCTGCCACAGCGCCGCCCGTGCGAACGCGTCGATCTGAGCGCCCGTCGTTCCCGGCGGGAAGCGCAGGGTGGCCAGCGCGACATGGCCCTTGAGGACGCGGGTAAACCGGTCGCGCATTTCATCGACGGGCGCGCCGATGGCGACGGTCCGCGTGACGTCTGTGGTGCCGTCCAGGTATTGGGCGCCGGAATCCACCAGGTAGAGCTCGCCGTCGCCGAGCGTGCGGTTCGTCTCCGGCGCGACGCGGTAGTGGACGATGGCACCGTTCGGGCCCGCGCCCGAGATGGTGCCGAAACTCGTGTCCCGGAAGTGCTCGCCGGACAGCCGAAACGCCTCAAGTTGCGCGGCCGCACCCAGTTCGTCCACGCCGCCACCGGGTGCCACGCAATCGAGCCAATGGAGAAATCGCGCCAGCGCCACCGCATCGCGCAGGTGCGCCATACGTGTGCCCTGGAGCTCGACGTCGTTCTTGATCGCCTTGGGCAGGGTGACGGGATCGTCCGCGCGCACGATCTCGGCGCCGTCCAGCCGGTCAAATACCCAGGCCGCAGCCGTGTCGGCGCTCACGCACACCTTCCTGCCGTCCAGGGCCTCCAAAGCGCCCGCGAATGCATCGGGCGTGTGCACGCGCACGCCGTTACCCAGATGCTCCGTCAGGCCGTCGCCCAGCTTCTCCGGCGCAACGAACCAGTCAACGGTCGCATCCGCATTCACGATCGCGAAGCTGAGGGGCAGCGGCGTGTGATCGACATCGCCGCCACGCACATTCAGCAGCCACGCAATCGAGTCCGGCTGGGTCAGGACGACCGCGTCGATTCCGCCGCCCGACAGCTTATCCGCGAGTTCCGAACGCTTGTCGGCGCTATCCTTGCCCGCAAACCGGGGCTCGTGCGGCACGACGGGCGCAGACGGCGCCGCCGGCCGGTCCGTCCAGACGGCATCCAGCGGGTTCTCGCCCACCGGCACCAGCTCCGCACCGACCTTCCCGGCCACCCGGGCCAGCCGTTCGGCCTGGACCTGCGTGTGCAGCCGGGGATCGAAGCCGAGCTTCTGGCCGCCGGAGAGGTTCTCGGCCAGCCAGTCGGCGACGGGTTCCTCGATCAGATGCCGGAACGCATAGAGGTCGCCGTCCGCCTGGTCGCGCACCTGCAGGGTGTAGCGCCCATCGATAAAGATCGCGGCCCTGTCGCGCAACACGACGGCGGTGCCGGCCGACCCGGTGAAGCCGGTCAGCCAGGCCAGCCGCTCGGCGTTCGCGGGCAGGAATTCGTTCTGGTGCGCATCGGCGTGAGGCACGACGAAGCCGTCGAGCCCGGCCGCGTCGAGGCGGGCACGCAGGGCGGAAAGACGTTCAGACGCGTTGCTCATGGCGCGCGAGGCTACGTGAGGGCCCGGCCGAAGACAATCAGGCCTCGCCGCGCTAGTCTCGGGGCAGGATTCGCAAGGTTCACGCCATCCCCCCGGAGGAGACAGACATGGCACGCATCGATCCCCCGCCCGGACCCAGCATCAAGCCCGCCGACATGGAGGCCAACGTCGCACGCTTCAGCGAGCTCAAGGGCAGCGAACTGTGCTTCATGGACCAGCGCATTCCCGGCCATGAGCGCGAGATGATCAACCTGCACGGGCTCGGCGTGACCGAGAACGAAAGCGATCCCGACCTGGCGCCCAAGCTGGGCAACGCCCACGGGTTCGCCCACGGCTTCGCCAAGTGCGATCCCGGCTGCGGTGCCGCGCTGCACTGGCATGAGACAGAGGAGGTCTTCATGCCGCTCGACGGCAAGTGGTCGATCTACTGGCGCGACGGCGAGGACGAGCACGAGGTGATCCTCGAGGCCGGCGACACCGTCTCGGTGCCCGTCGGCATCTACCGCGGCTTCAAGAACGTGTCCGACAAGCCCGCGACCCTGCATTTCATCGTCGGCGGGCCCGACACGGGCAAGGTGCACTGGCACCCCTCAGTCATCGAGGCCGCCCGCGAAACGGGCCTCGCCGTGGACGACAACGGCCTGCTGATCGAGGTGGCGGCGGACTGAAGGTCCGCCCGGTTCTCCATGAAAGACCTCGGCACCTTCGACTACGTCATCGTCGGCGCCGGTTCCGCGGGGTGCGTCCTGGCGAACCGGCTGTCGGCCGATCCAGACATGCGGGTCCTGCTGCTCGAGGCGGGCGGCAAGGACAACTACCACTGGATCCACATCCCGGTCGGCTACCTCTACTGCATGAACAACCCGCGCACCGACTGGCTGTTCTCAACCGAGGAAGAGCCCGGGCTGAACGGGCGCGCACTCGCCTACCCGCGCGGCAAGGTTCTGGGCGGCTGTTCATCGATCAACGGCATGATCTATATGCGTGGCCAGTCGCGCGACTACGACCAGTGGCGCCAGCTCGGCAACACCGGCTGGGGCTGGGATGACGTGCTGCCGTATTTCCTGAAGTCCGAGGACCAGGCCGCGCTGCCCGCCGACGAAATGCACGCCGAGGGCGGCGAGTGGCGGGTCGAGAACCAGCGCCTGTCCTGGGCCGTGCTCGACGCGTTCCGCGAGGCCGCCGCGCAGGAAGGCATCCCCAAGACCGACGACTTCAACCGCGGCGACAACCATGGCTGCGGCTATTTCCACGTCAACCAGCGCACCGGGCTGCGCGTCAGCACGGCGAAGGCGTTCCTCAAGCCGGCGCGGGGCCGTGCGAACCTGGAAGTGCTGACCCGCGCCGAGGTCGACCGGATCGTGCTGGACGGCAACAAGCGGGTGACCGGGCTCGCCCTGCGCCACAAGGGCGCGCCGGCGACGGTGGATGTCGCGGGCGAGCTGGTCCTGTCAGCGGGCTCGATCGGCAGTCCGCAGATTCTCGAA
The DNA here is from genome assembly GCA_038133965.1 of Rhodospirillaceae bacterium. Lineage (GTDB taxonomy): Bacteria > Pseudomonadota > Alphaproteobacteria > UBA6615 > UBA6615 > JAYPUG01. The sequence goes on from JAYPUG010000271.1 coordinate 3,589, forward strand.
CTTTCGGGTATCGGCAACCCCGAGGTGCTGGGCGGCCACGGCATTGAGACGGTGCACGCGCTGCCGGGCGTTGGCGAGAATCTGCAGGATCACCTGCAGGTGCGCTGCGCCTACAAAGTGTCGGGC
>JAYPUG010000272.1:0-632 GCA_038133965.1 Rhodospirillaceae bacterium
GCTATGTGGAGCCCGAGCACAGCCACAAGAGCTGGCACTCGATCGTCGTACTCGGCGGGCGCATGTGTGTTGCGGGCAAGGACCTGCGTCCCGGCGACTACGTGTTCGGCGGCAACCAGGTCCACGGGCCCTACGAGTATCCCGATGGCTGCGAGGTGTTCTGCGTCTTCATGGGCGACGGCACACAGCACGAGTGGGACGAGGACAAGCATCTTTCCCATGAGAACAAGTGGGATGCCGAGACGGATGCCGGCCGCGAGGGCGTGGAACGCCAGAAGGCCGCACGCGCCGGAGGCAAGGTGAGCGCCGACGCGGACTAGGCCATGGCGACCTGGTTTTTCTATTGCCGTGACGATGCGGATACCCGCGACCGGCGCCTGCAGGTGCGGGAGGACCACTGGGCGTTCATGGACGGGTATGCCGAAGGCATGATCGCCCGCGGCCCGACCCTGGCGGCAGACGGCGAGACCCCGACCGGCAGCATGCACGTGGTCGAGTTGCCCGACGAGAGCGCGGCGGAGACCTTCGCCTTCGAGGAACCCAACTACAAGGCGGGCATCTATTCGGACGTGATGATCCGCCAGTGGACCAACGCATTGAAGCGCACCATGTGGGATTTCGAGGGTGACAGC
>JAYPUG010000272.1:642-3704 GCA_038133965.1 Rhodospirillaceae bacterium
CGAGGCGAACCGGCGTTTCCTGTTCATCGGGCACGGGCGTGGCGGCGAGGATGTGACGGCGCGCCGTAACGAACTGTTGCAGGCACACCGCGATTTCCTCGCTCCGCCCGCGAAAATGCGCCAACAGATATTGCGGGGGCCGCTCTGGGACCGCGCGGGCGAGACCTGGCTGGGGAGCCTGTTCCTGCTCGAGGCACCTGACCGAGCCGCGGCCGAGGCCTTCTTCGACGGTGAGCCCTACACCCGCGACGGTCTTTACGAGCGGACCGAACTGCACGACTGGCGCTTCGGCGGGCGTCACTAGCTTCGGACCGTTGCGCTGCTGGGGGCACCGGCTTACATAGGCGCCCCGATATTGCTTCAACACGCGAGAGTCGAGCCGTGAGCACTCCCCAGTACGTCTATGTCATGAAGGGCCTGACCAAGGCCTATCCCGGCGGCCGCAAGGTCGTCGAAGACGTCTGGCTGAGTTTCCTGCCGGGCGCGAAGATCGGCGTGCTCGGCCTGAACGGCGCCGGCAAATCGACCCTGCTCAAGATCATGGCCGGCCTCGACACCGAGTTCCAGGGCGAGGCCTGGGCGGCGGATGGTCTGCGGGTCGGATATCTGGCGCAGGAGCCGGAGCTGGATCCCGACAAGGACGTGCTCGGGAATGTCATGGAGGGTGTCGCGGAGACGAAGGCGCTGCTCGACCGTTTCAACGAAGTGAGCATGCGTTTCGGCGAGGATCTGTCGTCCGAGGAAATGGACGAACTGATCGCAGAGCAGGCCGAACTGCAGAACCAGATCGACGCGGCGGACGCCTGGGATATTGACCGGCATGTCGAGATCGCAATGGATGCGCTGCGCTGCCCACCGGGTGAGTCGGACGTGACCAGGCTTTCAGGCGGCGAGCGCCGCCGTGTGGCGTTGTGCCGGTTGCTGCTGTCGCGCCCCGACATGCTGCTGCTGGACGAGCCCACCAACCATCTGGATGCGGAATCGGTCGCCTGGCTCGAACGTTTCCTGGAAGAGTATCCGGGCACGGTCGTCGCAGTGACCCATGACCGCTACTTCCTCGACAACGTTGCGGGCTGGATTCTCGAGCTCGACCGGGGCAAGGGCATTCCGTTCGAGGGCAACTACAGCGCCTGGCTCGAGGCCAAGGAGAAACGGCTTGCGCAGGAGGAACGCGAGGAGTCGGCGCGCCAGCGCACGATCAAGCAGGAGCTCGAGTGGGTGCGTCAGAGCCCGCGGGCGCGTCAGGCCAAATCGAAGGCCCGCATCACAGCGTTCGAGAAGCTGGTGGCCGACAGCCAGGACAAGGCGCCCGAACGCCAGCAGATCACGATCCCGCCGGGTCCCCGCCTTGGCGACCTGGTCATCGAGGGCGATCACCTGCGCAAGGGCTTCGGCAACCATCTCCTGATCGAGGATCTGAACTTCAAGATGCCACCGGGGGCCATCGTCGGTGTGATTGGCCCGAACGGCGCCGGCAAGACCACCTTCTGCCGGATGGTGACGTCGCAGGACGAGCCGGACGCCGGAAACATGCGGATCGGCGATACGGTCGTACTTGGATATGTGGACCAGAGCCGCGATGCGCTGGCGGACGAGAAGACCGTCTGGGAGGAAATCTCGGGCGGTGCCGACGTGATCGAGCTCGGCAGGCGCTCGGTCCAGAGCCGGGCCTATGTAGCGGGGTTCAATTTCCGGGGAACGGATCAGCAAAAACGCGTCGGCCAGCTCTCGGGCGGTGAACGGAACCGTGTTCATCTCGCCAAGGTCCTGAAGTCCGGCTCGAACGTCCTGTTGCTGGATGAGCCGACCAACGACCTCGATGTCGATACTCTGCGCGCGCTCGAGGAAGCGCTGCTTGAATTTGCCGGCAGCGCCATCGTGGTCAGTCATGACCGGTGGTTCCTCGACCGGATCGCGACCCACATCCTCGCATTCGAGGGCAACAGCGAGGTGGTCTGGTTCGAGGGGAACTACGACGCCTATGCCGAGGATCTGAAGCGCCGGAAGGGTGCGGATGCGGATCAGCCGCACCGTATCAAGTACAAGCCCCTGCAGCGCTAGCCGCGCGTCGGCTTACAGGTCGCTCTTCTCACGCAGCTTGTCGATGATGGCGGAGAATCTCCGCCCATTCTTACTTGCATGAGAGGTGAAGTCATCGCGCTGGGTCTGCGCCAGGCTCAGCCCGTCCGCCTTCACGTCTGTGATCTTCATCAGGTCGCCGACACTCGACACGCGCCACTCGATCGCAATTGCGGTGGTTGCGTCCGTGTAGATGTTGGACTTGATGAGGGCGACCTTCTCCTGGGAATTGGGAGGTGTCGCGTCGGTGCCGCTGACGATCTCGAATCGCTGACCGTCATACTGCGAAAAGAGCCTGTCGCTCCATTCGCCCACGACGACATCTTCAAACAGGACGAGATACTGCTCCCGCTCGGTTGTCGTGGCATTCCGCCAGTATCGGCCGGTCACCCATTTCGCGATTCCCTCGACCGCAAATCCCTCTCGGAAGAGCAAACGGAAGTTCTCCGACCGTTGCTCGGGCGTGAGCGATTCGTTGGTGATGTTATCCAGGGCGCGGTCGGCGAGGGAGCGGATGAACGCTTCGGATTTCTCGACATGAGAATCGGCAACCGCATTGGATGCCGGTAGAACGACAACCACGAACAGGGCGAGCGCAGCGAAGAAACGCATGGCGGGCCTCGTCTCGGCTACTTACCGGATGCGGTTTCTTTGTTTGGTTCGTTCCCCGGCAAGTCGTCGGGGTCGAGGCCGATGGTCGGCGCCGGCTGGAACAACTCGGATTCACCGTTTGAAATCTGCGCGGCGCGCTGTTGCCGATAGAGGCTGCGGACGGCCGCGTAATAGTCGAGCGAATTGGCCTGAAGGTCGCGTACCTGATCGATATTCTGTGAGCGCACGACCACGGCATTTCCGGCTGCGCGCCCGAGGGTGCCTTTGGTGCTCACAACCCAACCGACCGGATCTGCAAAGAAGTCGGCAACTGTACCGACCGAATCGCGAACCGACGACGGACCAAGAAGCGGCAACATCACATAAGGACC
>JAYPUG010000273.1:0-3044 GCA_038133965.1 Rhodospirillaceae bacterium
TCTGGTGACGGTGCAGCTTTTCGGCCTGATCGTCGCCACCCCGCTCTACATATTTGAAACGATCTACATCCAGCCCGTGCCGTTCACGAGTGAGGCCGTCGTCTCGCTTCTGTGGGTCGGTATCGCGGTGACGGCCCTCGCGGTCGGCCTGACCAACGCCTCGATCCGCCGGCTCGGGCCCAACAAGGCAAGCATCTCGAACTACATGCGCGTGGTGTTCACCGCCGCGCTGGCGATCCTGCTGCTGGGCGAGGCGTTCGAGGCCTATCACCTGTTCGGACTGGTGGCGGTGCTGGGCGGCGTTTTCCTGATGACGCGCGGACGCTCGGTCCCGGCCAAATAGTCCGCGCCAACCGGCGCTTATTCAGCAAAGAACGGCGCGATCGCGGCGACTATGGCATCCGGGTTCTCTTCGGGCCCGAAGTGTCCGGAATCGAGTTCCGTTCCCGTCACATCGTCGGACCAAGCGCGCCAGAAGCCCAGCGGGTCGCCCGTCTGGGCCGGGAATCCGTTCGCGCCCCAAAGAAAATGCATGGGCATGGACACCTTCCGGCCCGCCGCGCGGTCTTCCGCGTCGAGCGCCCGGTCGAAGGTCGCGCCCGCACGGTAATCCTCGCACATGGCGTGCACCCGTTCCGGCCGGGAATACGCATCGCGATAGAGCGCCAGCGCGGACGGGTCGAACGGCTCGAGGGTCTTCGACTTCGTCCAGGACGCCAGCGTGTGTTCCAGGTACCAGATCGGGTCGGCCGAGATCAGCGTCTCGGGCACCGGATGCGGCTGGGCCAGCATCGGCCAGTGATAGGCTTTCAGCGCCATGTCGGCATGGAAGTTGCCCCACATGTCATGGGTGGTCACCACATCGACAATGCCGAGCTTCGTCACCACGTCGGGGTGGTCGAGCGCCATGCGGTAGGCGACCCGCGCACCCCGGTCGTGGCCGAGCGCGGCAAACCGCGCATGGCCGAGTTCGCGCATCACCGCGATGAAGTCCCGCGCCATGCGCCGCTTCGAGTAGCTCTCGTGCCCCTCGTTGGCTTCAGGGATCGAGCTCTGTCCGTAGCCGCGCAGGTCCGCGACGATGCAAGTGAACGAACCGGCCAGCGCGGGTGCCACCCGATGCCAGATCGCGTGGCACTGGGGATAGCCATGAAGCATCAGGAGCGGCGGCCCCTCCCCGCCGATCCGGCAGAAGATCTCGGCACCGTCGCCGGCGATCCGTGCCGTCTCGAATCCGGGAAAGAGGTCCGTCACGCGCCGTGCCCTATTGCATCGGCGAGAACGGGACCGGCTTCAGGATTTTGTTCTCCATGCGCACCAGCAGGCCCGACTTCTTGAGCTCGGCGACATATTCGAGCCAACCCGGATCCTTGTACATGGCATCGCGGCGGCGCTCACGGTCGCCCTGGTCCTCGTAGCGCCACATGTGCACCACCTGGTTCAGATCCCCCACATCGCAGGTGAACATGCCGACGAAGTTCTCCAGGTATTTCATCTGGTAGGGCAGCGCCATGCGCTCCCAAAGTTCGAGGAAATCTCCGGTACGCGCGCCCTGGGTGTAGTAGGTGCGGTGGTCGATGATCATGAACGTTCTCCGTTGTATTCGGACAGGACGGCAGTTTCGCCGCGCGATTCCGTGATCCACATGGCGATGGCAAATGCGGCGACGGCGAGGACGATGTAACGCAACAGCCGGAACATACTGACGGACCGGCCGTGCGAGGATCTACTGCGCGAAGCTCGGGTCGATCCGTTCCAGCCGGCGCAGCCAGGCCGGCCAGTCCGCCGTACCGCGCCCGGAATTGTGCGCCTTGCGCTGTTCGGCATAGTGGTCGAGCACCTCTTTCGACGGCATCGCGAACGCATCGCCCGCCGCCTGCTGGGTGAGCTGCAGCTTGCAGGCCGTCTCGAGCTCGCGCATCAGCATGAAGGCGTCACGCATCGACTTTCCGACGGTCACCGCGCCATGGTTGCGCATCAGCAGCGTGTGGTTGTCGGCCAGCGCCGCAGCAATCGCCTCGCGCTCGTCCAGGTTCTCGGTGATGCCCTGGTATTCGTGATAGCCGGTGTTGTTCCAGAACTGCATGCCCGCCTGGGACAGCGGCAGGAGGCCGCCCGGCTGGTTCGCCACCGCAATCGTCTCGGGAATGTGGGTGTGATACGCCGCGTTGATGTCGGGGCGCGCGCGCATCAGCCCGCCGTGCAGCGTGAAGCCAGGCCGGTTGACGTGCAGGCTCTCGTCCACGTCGTCGTTGCGCGAATCCACCTTCACCAGGTTCGACGCCGTCACCTCCTCGTAAAGCAGTTCGTGCGCCTTGATCAGGAAGAAATCCGGCTCGCCCGGTACCCGGATCGAGACGTGGTTGTAGATGCTGTCGGCCCAGCCATAGATGTCTGCCAGGCGGTAGGCCGCCGCCAGATCGACGCGCGCCTGCCATTCCTCAGGGCTCACCCGGTCGCGCACCGACGGCACGTCGCGAAGTTGAACGACATTCGAGCTCATGGCTGCTTCTCCTGCTTCACCGGTCCGGCGGTTACACCTGTACCATCTTGCCCGGGTTCATGATGTTGTCCGGATCGTAGGCACGCTTGAGGGTCCGCATCAGTTCGACGGCATCCTCGCCATGTTCCTTGAACAGAAACGGCATCTTGCCGACCCCGACCCCGTGCTCGCCCGTGCAGGTCCCGCCCATGGCGATCGCACGTTCGACGATGCGCGCGTTGCAGTCCTTCACGCGCTGCACCTCGTCGGCATCGTCGGGGTCGAGCATGAAGAGGACATGAAAGTTGCCGTCGCCGACATGTCCGACGATGGGACAGTCGAAACCGGCCGCGCGCGTGTCCTGCTCGGTCGCGAGAATGCATTCCGCCAGGCGCGAGATGGGCACGCACACGGCGGTGGACATGCCCTGCTTGGTCTTGTCGACGGAGATGCCTGCGTAATAGGCGTCGTGGCGTGCCTGCCAGAGGCGATTGCGTTCCTCATGGTCGGCCGTCCACTGAAAGGCTGAGCCGCCGAACTCGTCGGCGATGTCGCGCACCAG
>JAYPUG010000273.1:3054-3693 GCA_038133965.1 Rhodospirillaceae bacterium
AGCTGCGCCTGTTCCTCGACACCCGCCTCGGTGCCGTGGAACTCGTAGAACAGCGTCGGCTTCGCCTCGTAGCCGTCGAGCTTCGAGTATTCGATGGTGAGCTGCATCATCAGCGCGTCCAGCAGCTCTATACGCGCCACGGGTACGCCCGCCTGGATCGTCAGGATGACGCTGTTCACCGCATCGGCGAGCGAAGGGTACTGGCAGACGGCGGACGCGATCTTCTCGGGAATGCCATAGAGCTTCAGGTGCACCTCGGTGATCACGCCGAGCGTGCCTTCCGAACCCACGAAGATGCGCGTCAGGTCGTAGCCCGCGGAGGATTTCTTGGCCCGCCCGCCGGTGCGCACGATCTTGCCGTCTGCGGTCACCACCGTCAGGCCCAACACGTTCTCCTTCATGGTGCCGTAGCGCACGGCGTTGGTGCCGCTGGCCCGCGTCGCCGCCATGCCGCCCAGCGAGGCATCCGCGCCCGGGTCGATGGGGAAGAACAGGCCGGTGTCGCGCAGATACTCGTTGATCTGCTTGCGGGTCACGCCGGCCTGCACCCGGCAGTCAAGATCCTCGGGATGAACCTCGATCACCTCGTTCATCTGCATCAGGTCGATGGTCACGCCGCCATGGGGCGCGGTGACGTGT
>JAYPUG010000274.1:0-3648 GCA_038133965.1 Rhodospirillaceae bacterium
GTACGGGGTGGATCCCTTGAAGATGTCCATCAGGGTGACGTGATCGTTCGGGTCGGGCGGTATCGACGCCTTGACCGTATAGACCAGCAGCCCGAAGGGCGGTGTCAGGATGCCCGCCTCGATGGCCAGGATGCCGATGAGCGCATAGGCCAGCGGATCCATGCCGATGGCGGCCGCGATGGGCGCGAAGATCGGCACGGTCAGGAGCATGATCGAGACCGAGTCGATGATCATGCCGAGGATGAACCAGACGATCACCATCACGGTGATGATCTGCCAGGGCTCCAGCCCGGCGTCGGCGAAGAAATTCTGGATGCCCGTCACCACGCCCGTCATGGTGAGCGTGCGTGAATAGAGCTGCGCGGCAATCAGCAGGATCAGAAGCGGGGCGGCGGTCCGGCCGACGGCGAGGATGCCCTCATAGACGTCCGGCCAGCGCATGCCCTTGACGATACCGAGCCCCAGCGCATACAGCGCGCCGATGCCCGCGGCCTCGGTCGGCGTGAACAGGCCGGCCCAGATGCCGCCGAGCACGATCACGATGAGCGACAGCAGCCCGAAACCGCTGACCATCATGGACTTCCCGTCCACCTCGTCGTCCGGATCGACTGTCAGATCGCCTCCCGGTGCGACATCGGCGCCCACGGCCTGCGGGCGAACTGTCTCGTTGCCGCCCACCAGGCCCGGATAGAGCATGGCGGACCCGAGGATATAAACTGCGAAGAATGAGACCAGGATGAGGCCCGGCAGCACGCCGGCCAGGAAGAGCTGGCCGATCGACTGCTCGGTCAGGATGCCCCACACGATCATCAGCACGCTCGGCGGGATCAGCATGCCCAGGCAGCCGCTGCCGGCGATCGAGCCGAGCGCGAAGGACTTGTTGTAGCCGTGGCGCTTCATCTCGGGATATGCGATCCGGGTGAAGGTCGCGGCCGAGGCGATGGAAACGCCGGTGACGAACGAGAACACCGCGTTGCCGAACAGGGTCGCCAGCGCGAGACGCCCGGGGATCCGCCGGAAGGTGCGTTGCAGGCCTACATACAGGTCGGTCGTCGCGCCCGATTTGCCGATGAATTCGCCCATCAGCATGAACAGCGGGATGACCGCGAAGATGTAGTCGCGGATGGCGTCGTAGAAGGTGTTCTGCATCAGCGCCAGGACGACGGATTCACGCCCGGTGACGAGGTAGATGCCGACCGCGCTGGTGATGCCCAGCGCGACCGCGACGTGGATGCCCGCGAAAACGAGGATCAGGAGCAGGATGAGGACGATGGCGGCGATATCGACTGAAAACATCTTTGTTCTCCCGTCCGCTTATTGCGCCGCGTCGGCGGCTATGACGCGGGACTTAAGGACCTCGCGCAGCGCCAGCATGGTGTAGTTGACGACGAGGATGGCACTGGTTAGCAGCACGACGACGCGCGCCGGCCAGGTCGGTACGCGCAGCGCGCCCTCTCCTTCGAACTCGCCGGTGACGATCGCATGCCATGCCGGGTCCTTCGTCCCCCAGAACAGGGCAGCAAAGAACAGGGCGCCGAGCACGTAGCCGAGGAAGTTGATCACCGTCTCGACCCGCCCCCCGATCAGGTGCAGCAGGAAGTCGGCGCGCAGCATCGAGCGCGACAGGACGCAGTAGGCCGCCTGCATGAAGGCGATCATGACGATCGAGTTCTTCACAACCTCGTGGGTGCCTCGCAGCGGAAACCCGAAGAGGCGTCCGACGACATCGACGAGGATGTAGAAGGCGAGCAGGAAGGCCCACATGGCCGCGATGACCATGAGGAACCGGCTTAGCCGGTCTGCCCACTGGTCGATGAATCCGATAACCGGAACGTTCAATTGAGACACAGCGCCGATCCCCCTGTTGGGCGTGGCGGCCTCGCTGATTGGCCGCACGCCGTTTGCGCTTCGTGTACGTACTTATTGAGATTGCACGATTGGTTCTTCGAGCGGGCGGCGAAAGTATATGAATCGGGCGATTTCTTGTCACCTTGCATAAACGCTACTACCATTCACGAGATGGTGCGGTGGGGGACGCGTATCGTCTCCTCATCCGTCCTTGAAAACCGGCAGCGCAGCCGCGGCGAACGCTGTCATGGGCAAACAGTCCGGCGCGTTGTGCTGGCGGGAATTTCGATGCACGAACAACAATGCCGCGAAACCCAATAGGGATAGAGGAGGAGACCTTGTCCAAGACACTCAAACTGCTTTCGGCGGGTGCGCTCGTCGCCGGTCTGACGGCCGGTGCGGCCGGTCCGTCGAACGCCGACAACTTCAACTTCCGGATGGCATCCGGGCATGCGCCGCAGACCGGCTATGTCCGCATGATGTCCGAACAGTTCGTGCCGCGTTTCCAGGCCAAGCTCGAAGAGCTGGGTCACAGCGGCAGCTTCAACGAGGCCTATGGCGGCTCCATCGTGAAGGTCGCCGAGACGCTCGAGTGCGTGAAGGACGGCATCGTCGATCTGGGCGGTTACTGCTTCTGCTTCGAGCCGTCGAACCTGTTCCTGAACGTCTATCCGCTGTGGATGCCGTTCGACGCGCAGAACGCGGTTCTGGGCACGCAGGTCGCGCGGAAGATCTATGACGAAGTTCCGCACATGTCGGGCGTGTTCGAGAAGGACTACAACCAGAAGCTCGTCGCGCTGTTCGGATTCGACAATTACGGTCTCTACACGGTCTTCCCGTGGACCAAGGTCGAGGAACTGAAGGGCCGCAAGATGTCGGGCGCCGGCCCGAACCTTCCGTGGGTCGAGGCCGCCGGCATGGTGCCGGTCGGCACGACGCTCCCGGACGTCTATCCGTCGCTTCAGACGGGCGTCTATGAGGGCGTGATCCTGTTCCCGTCGGTCGGGTGGAGCCACAAGCTCTTCGAGCCTGCGCCGTACTACACGATCATGGGCTTCGGTTCGAAGACCTTCCATGGTCTCACGGTGAACATGGACACCTGGAACAGCCTGCCTGCCGAAGTGCAGAAGGCGATGCTTGAGGCGGGCCGCGAGACCGAGGACTTCACCGGTCCGTGGGTCGACGAGCTCGAGGCGACCAACCTTGGCCGCATGGTCATGAACGGTGCCGTCGTGCGCCGGGTTTCCGACGAGACCCGCCTCGCATGGGCCAAGACGCTCGCCGATTTCCCGAACGAGCGTGCGAAGGAAGCCGACTCGAAGGGCCTGCCGGGCTCCCAGGTCGTTCGCATGGCCGTGGAGATCCACGAGGATCTGGGCCACAAGTGGCCGGTTCGCTACGAGATCAAGTAGTCGCGTAGCGCATACGTTCATGGAGCCGGCCCCCTCGCGGGGCCGGTTCTTTTTTGGGGGTGCTAGTTGAGCTCGGCGCGCAGCTTCTGACGCAGGACGTCGATGGGGACGAGCTTGCCCTCGACATCGACGTGCCAGAACGTCCAGCCGTTGCACGCCGCCGCACCCTGGACCTCGGCGCCGATCTTGTGGATCGAGCCGCGCGCATCCGCGCACGCGATCGTGCCGTCGGCGCGCACCTTCGCCGCATGGCGGCGCTGGGGCGCATAGAGCTTCTCGCCCGGGCGCAGCAGGCCGCGTTCGACCAGCCAGCCGAATGGAATGCGCGGCTGTTCGCGTTTCGACGGTGTTTCGAGCAAATCCGTTTCGGAAATGCGGCGCGTGTCAG
>JAYPUG010000275.1:0-3638 GCA_038133965.1 Rhodospirillaceae bacterium
CTCGGCGAGGACGGCCTCCGTCCCCGGCACATGGGTCAGCAGCGTGTGCAGCACGACCACGTCGAATTCACCGTCGCCGAAGGGCAGTTCGCGCGCATCCGACTGTTCGAACGAAACGTTGGGAACGTCGGCGGCGAGTTCGCGCGCATGCGCGATGAAGGGGGCGAGTTGGTCCACGCCGACCACCGCGCCGACACCCGGCCAGCGCGCGAGCGTGCGCGACTGGGCGCCGGTCCCGCAGCCGATATCGAGGACACGCGCACCGTCAGGAAACGCCACGTCGGAAAGGTAGGAATCGAGCGCGGCGGCCTGTTGCGGCGTCGCGGCGCGCCGCTCCAGGCTGATTTTCATCTGCTCGATGACCTCGGCCGGGATGGCATCGGGATCGACATAGATATCGGGCACGTTCGGGTCCTCCTCGCCTCGCAGGCGTTCTATGTGCCAGAATTCGCCCCATGGCCGAACGTTTTTCAAGATATGGCGAGTTCTGGCCGCACTATCTTCGCGAGCACGCGAAGCCCGCAACACGCGCGATTCACTTCCTCGGCACGGCTGCAGCGCTGGCACTGCTGTGCGCGGCGGCCATGTCCGGCATCTGGTGGATGGCTGCCATCGCCCTCGTGGCGGGCTACGGCCCGGCCTGGTTCAGCCACGGCTTCGTCGAACGCAATCGCCCCGCCACCTTCACCCATCCCGCCTGGTCGCTGGTCAGCGACTTCAGGATGTTCTTCCTCTGGTCCACCGGCCGCCTCGGCCCCGAACTGGAGCGGGCCGGCGTCACGGCACGTGCGCACACAACTTGAAGCGGTGCGTACCCGCCTTCCTGGGTTTGGTGCTTTCAGCCTGCGCCCACCCGATCGAGGACAACCCGCTGATCGGCGACTGGGTGATAGACCTCCCCACCACACCGCGCGCCCACGGGAACGAGATCGCGTTCCTCGAACATTGCATTGTCGTTCGCGGCAACCGGATCGATGTGCAGATCGCAAAGCCCGTGAGCTATTTTCTGACCGGGTCGGGAGCGCTGGTCTGGTTCGGCACCGGCGCAGGGCGCACGAACCCCGACAGCGCGGCACGTGTGCGCTTCCTGTCCAACGACCGGATCGAGGTGCGATGGCCCGAAGGCGTCACGGCACGTTACCTGCGCAGCCTCACCCGGCGCGATGCCGATGAAGCAGCAGCGCTTTGCGGTATTGGCGAAGGCTGACGCTCAGGAACCGGGACGGACCGGGGGGAAGACGACCGGAGAATGTGCGGGAGAATCGCCTGACGGACGCGTGCGCGTGCCCGCAAGCGCTGTATGCAAGAGGGAATCGAGCCGTGCACGCGCATCGGCGTCGCGGTTTGCCTCTGCATCCTCGATCGCGGCGAGCATCGCCTCACTGATCGAACAGGGCGCTTCGGCATGCTTACCGGTCGAGGTCTCGACGATCTGCTGGGCGTTCGCGGCACCGCCCGAGATCGCTAGCAACGCACCGAAGCAGGCTGTTCGCAGGCTCGAACCCAATTGCGTCTCCCTTGCGTCCTGCCGAGGCTAGCCCCGCCAGCGCAAACGCGTCAATTCACGCAGGCGTCAGGCCGTGAGCCGGTCGAGCTCGGCCAGAAGGTGGTTGCCCATCTCCTCGGTCGAGACCGGCGTGCAGCCGTCCTGCATGATATCGGCCGTGCGGAAGCCCTCGTTGAGCACGTTCTGCGCCGCCTGCTCGACGAGGTCCGCCTCGCGACCCAGATCGTAGGAGTAGCGGAGCATCATCCCGAACGACAGCAGCATGGCGATGGGGTTCGCTTTGCCCTCGCCCGCGATGTCGGGTGCGGAGCCGTGTACCGGCTCGTACATGGCCTTGCGCGCGCCCGTCACCGGGTCCGGCGCGCCGAGGCTGGCCGAGGGCAGCATGCCCAGTGAGCCGGTCATCATCGCCGCCTCGTCCGACAGGATGTCGCCGAAGAGGTTGTCCGTGACGATCACGTCGAACTGATGCGGGTAGCGGATCAGCTGCATGGCGCAGTTGTCGGCCAGCATGTGCTCGAACTCGACGTCGGGGTATTCCTTGGCCACCTCGGCGGAGACCTTGCGCCAGAAGACGCCCGTCTCCATCACGTTCGACTTTTCGGCGCAGGTCACCTTGTTCTTGCGCTTGCGTGCCAGCTCGAACGCGACCCGCACAACCCGCACGATCTCTTCCCTGGTGTAGGCCTGGGTATCGACGACACGGATAGTACCGTCCTCCAGCGTCTGCTCGCCCTTGGGCTCGCCGAAATACACGCCCGAGGTCAACTCGCGCAGGATCAGGATGTCGAGACCCTTCACCACTTCGGGCTTGAGGGTCGAGGCCTCGACCATCGCGTCCATGACCACGGCGGGACGCAGGTTCGCGAACAGGTCGAGATCCTTGCGCAGACGCAGCAGGCCCGCCTCGGGCCGGTGCTCGCGCGGCACGTCGTCCCACTTGGGCCCGCCGACGGCGCCGAACAGGACGGCGTCCAGGGTCAGCGCCTTTTCCATCGTCTCTTCCTGGATCGAGACCCCGTGGGCGTCGTAGCAGGCGCCGCCGACCGGCGCTTCCTCGACTTCGAAGCGGACCGCTTCCTTGGTCTCGAACCAGCCCATCACGCGGCGGACCTGTTCCATCACCTCGGGCCCGATGCCGTCGCCAGGCAGGACCAGAACACTCTTGTTGGCGGGCATGATTCTTACTCCCTGTGCGCAATCACCTCGATGCTTCGAGACGGCCCGCCATCTTCGATGCGGGCCTCCTCAGCATGAGGACTGTGATCTTGATGCCTCAACCTGAGGAGACCGCGAAGCGGTCGTCTCGAAGGGTGAATTTGAAATGTCTTAAGACGCGTCCTTGTAGAGCCAGGGCTGCTGGCCACGCTGGCCGCCCTCGAAATCACCGATTTTTCCGTCGCGCTGCATCGTCAGACCGATATCGTCGAGCCCCTCGAGCAGGCAGTGCTTGAGGAACGGATCGAGCTCGAAGGGATAGACCACCCCGTTGGGCGCGCGCACTTCCTGTGCCTCGAGATCGACCGTGATCTCCGGGTTCTCCGGGTCGTTGGCCACAGACATCAGATTGTCGATCTGCTCCTGCGGCAGCTTGATCAACAGCATGCCGTTCTTGAAGCTGTTGTTATAGAAGATGTCGGCGAAGGACGGAGCGATCACGGCCTTGATACCGAAATCCTGCAGCGCCCATGGCGCATGCTCACGCGACGAGCCGCAGCCGAAATTGTCGCCCGCAATCAGGATTTCCGCGTTCGTGTAGGGCTCGCGGTCGAGCACAAAATCGTCGCGCGGGTTGCCGTTCTCGTCGGTGCGCAACTCGTAAAACAGCCCTTTCGAGAGCCCCGTGCGCTCGATCGTCTTGAGGAACTGCTTCGGGATAATCTTGTCGGTGTCGACATTGACCATCGGCAGCGGCGCAGCCACGCCGGTGACCTTGTTGAACTTTTCCATAGGGGTTCCTCCTAGCGTTTCAGCACCAGACAACCGGCAAGCATGTCATGCAGCGCCTGCCGGCGGGGTGTGAACATGGCCATCAGATAGCCGATGAAGACGATCAGGGTCGAGACGATCCTGGCCCAGTGGCGGATCGTCGTACGTGGAAAGCTGGCGCGCATGCCGCGCAGGTCGGTGA
>JAYPUG010000276.1:0-3637 GCA_038133965.1 Rhodospirillaceae bacterium
TCAGGGGATGATGCGCATTGCCGATCAGGAAGGACGAGGCGCCGACCACCATGATCATCGGCGCGATCACCCGGTCGCCGGCGACGGCGCGGACGGTCGCGACGATATCGGCGAAGCCCTTGATGGCGCGCCGGCCGCCCGCTGCGGCCGCCTCGGCCCCGGTGCGGAAGGCCGGCCCATAGGGCGCGTTCACCAGCCACAGGGTCAGCGGCAGGTAGATCAGGACGTTCAGGAAGATGCCCCAGACGGGGCCGACGAGGAGCAGCAGCCCGCCGCCGATGGCCGGGCCCAGCAGGATGCCCAGCGTGCGCGAGGTGGCGAGCAGGCGCACGCCCGACTGGAGCTGTTCGCGCCCGACGATGTCGTGGATCAGCAGCTGCGAGGCGGGCGCCCAGATCGCGCCGGCCAGGCCGTGCAGGATCAGCAGGACCACCGCGTGCCACATCTCCAGCGTGTCGGTCAGGAAGAAGAAGCCCCAGGCGGCCGACACGGCCATGAACAGCAACATCCCGGCCTGGATCACGCGGCGCGGGTCGAACCGGTCGGCGAGCGCCCCCGCATGGATCGAGAAGAGCAGGAAGGGTACCCAGTGCGCGACGACGGCAAAACCGGCCAGGGTCGGGGATTCGAACTTCTGCCAGATCACCAGGTAGGTGATGACGTGCTCGACCGCGTCGGCGTTCATCGCCAGCGCCGTACCCAGCAGGTACTTGCGCGCGCCGGGGTGGCGAAGCGCGGCGAAGGATCGCGGCGGCGTGGAGCCGGTAGCGGGGGTCGGCGTGTTCAAGGGGGGTGTCCCGGAAAAGGCGCCGCGGAGGCGCGGTCATTAGGCCCAGATTATACGGCGTTTGCGGCCCTGGCGCCTCTCATTCGCGCCGGACAGGCATGCCGCCGGCGCAGGCGTACCGGCCTGACCGGTTCACCCCAGATCGGCGTCGCGAAACGCCTCGGCCTCGGCACGCGCGGCCGCGATGAGCAGCTGGATGTCGTTGCCCGAGAAATAGCACGGCGCGGCGCCCATGCGGATCAGCTCGCAGACCCGGTCGAAGTCGCGGATGCCCGACACCAGCACCGGCGTGTCGTGGCGCCCGCCGGCGTTGATGATTGCCCGGTAGGCCTCGGTCACGCGGCCGTGCCCGTGCTGGCCGGGGATGCCCATATCGACCGTCAGGTCGTTGGTGCCCACCATGATTGCGTCGATCCCCGCCACCCCGGCGATCTCGTCGGCGTTCTCCACGGCGCGGCGCGATTCGATCATGGCGATGACCATGGTCTCGGTGTTCGCGGCCTCGACGAAGCCGTGCTGGTCCATGGTCTCGTAGCCGGTCTGGGGCGCGGTGGTGGAGATCGAGCGGTGGCCCAGCGGCGCGAACTTGGCGTGGCGCACCACGGCGAAGGCTTCCTCCGCGCTCTCGACGTCGGGCACGATGATGCCCAGCGCGCCGCCGTCCAGCACGCGCGCGATGTCGTGGCGGTCGTGGCTGGCCACGCGCACCATCGGCGTCAGGCCCAGGTCGAGTCCGGCCGAACAGATCTGGGTGGCGACGTCGAGGCTCATGGTCGCGTGCTGCAGATCGACGTAGAAGCCGTCGAAGCCCGCGGCGTCGGCGATCTTGGCGATATCCACCGTGCGCGCCAGGCGCAGCGCCATGATGCTCGTCCGCCGGCCCGAATAGAGCTTTGCGCGGAACCGGTTGCGGGCGAACAGCCCGTCGTTGGCAGCCGGATTGACCATTGCGCTCTCCCGTTCTACGCCGCACCCTCTACGGCAAAACAGCACGTCCCGAATTCGAGGAGGGGAATCATGCCCGATACCAACGCGCAAGGCGATACGTCCACCGGTGCCGGCGGCCGCTCGGGCCCGCTCGCCGGGCTCAGGGTGGTGGAGCTTGCGGGCATCGGCCCCGGCCCCTTTGCCTGCATGCTGCTCGCCGACCTGGGCGCCGACGTGATCAAGATCGACCGCCGGGCCGATGCCGGCCTCGGCGTGCCGCGCGGCTACGAGTACGACCTGGCGTCACGCTCGCGCCCCTCGGTCGCCGTCGATCTGAAAAACCCGGACGGGGTCGAGACTGTGCTGAAACTGGTCGAGGGCGCCGACGTGCTGATCGAGCCGTTCCGCCCCGGCGTGACCGAGAAGCTGGGCCTCGGCCCGGACGACTGCATGGCCCGCAACCCGCGGCTGGTCTATGCGCGGATGACGGGCTTCGGCGGCACGGGCACGCTGGCCAGGGCGGCGGGTCACGACATCAACTACATCGCGCTGACCGGCGCGCTGCTCGCCATCGGCGGGCCGGACAAGCCCACGCCACCCCTGAACCTGATCGGCGACTATGGCGGCGGTGCCCTGTATCTGGCCTTCGGCGTGATGGCCGCGGTCTATGAGGCCCAGCGTTCCGGCCAGGGCCAGGTGGTGGATGTCGGCATGGTCGATGGTGCGGCCTCGCTCATGATCCCGGTCTATGGCCTGCACGCGGCAGGGACGATCACCGACCAGCGTGCCTCGAACATCCTCGACGGCGGCGCGCCGTTCTATGACGCCTTCGAGTGCGCCGACGGGAAGTTCGTCTCCATCGGTTCCATCGAGAAGAAGTTCTATGCGCTGCTGCTCGAGAAGCTGGGGTTGCAGGACGCGGACCTGCCCGACCAGATGGACAAATCGAAGTGGCCCGAGCTCAAGGCCCGGTTCGCCGAAGTGATCCGCACGAAAACTCGCGACGAGTGGGTCGGGATCATGGAGGGCACGGATGTGTGTTTCGCGCCCGTCATGTCCATGTCCGAGGCGCACACCCACCCGCACAATGCCGCGCGCGGCAACTTCGAGGAGGTGGCGGGCATCACCCAGCCGGGCCCCGCGCCGCGGTTTTCGCGCACGCCGGGCCGGATCCATTCGCCGCCGGCCGAGCCGGGCGAGCACACCGACGAGGCGCTCGCCGCCTGGGGAATCCCCGCCGACGAGATCGAACGACTGAAGGCCGCTGGTGCGATCGGCAGGCAAGACGGTTGATGGCATACACTGTTCGTCACCCCGGCGCCCGCCTTCGCGATTTGCGCTATGGCGGACAAAAAGGCCGGGGTCCATTGACCCGAGCGCCGGACCGGTCAGGCGTCGGCGTTAATGGATGCCCGCCTTTGCGGGCATGACGAGGAAGGAGTCTCGACCGCCATGCCCACCCCCATCCCCTACAACCGCGAGCTGGAGTTCGAGTACGGCCGCGTCGATGAGATCACCCCGCTGATCCGCCGCGTGATCGCCAACAACCCCAGCGCCTTCACCTTCCACGGCACGGGCACCTACATCCTCGGGCGCGAGAACGTGGCCATCGTCGATCCCGGCCCCGACCTGGCCGAGCATGTGGATGCGCTGCTCGACGCGATCCGGGGCGAGACAGTGACCCACATCCTCGTCACCCACACCCATCTCGACCATTCGCCCGCCGTGCGCGCGGTGCAGATCGCGACCGGCGCGCCGTCCTACGCCTTCGGGCCCCACGGCACCCGGCCCGAGGACGGCGCGAGCGAGGGCGGCGCGGATTTCGACTTCATGCCCGACCACGCGGTCGACGACGGCGACGTGATTGCCGGGCGCGGCGGATGGACGGTTGAGGCGGTGCACACGCCCGGCCACATCCACAAC
>JAYPUG010000277.1:0-3615 GCA_038133965.1 Rhodospirillaceae bacterium
TCCAGCACATCAACTTCCAGGTCAAGGAGACCGACGACGTGATGCGCTCGAACTACTTCATGCAGGACCGCCAGGTGCGGATCCAGGCGGGGCCGGGGCGGCATTCCCTGTCGGGTGCGCGGTTCCTCTATTTCTATGGCCCCGACGACATGATCTACGAGTACTCGTGCGGGGTGCGCATGGTCGATGACACTTGGCGCGCGCGCCAGTTCCCGGTGGCCGACGCCTCCTTCTGTGCCTGGGGCTGCTCGCCGGACCTGAGCGACGTCCTCGAAGGATCTCGCGACGCGGCCGATTAGGACGCACGCGGCGGCGCAACCGATGATCGAGATCGTCGATATCCGCTATTGCCGGCTCGGCACGGCCGACCTGGACGGCGCGGTCGGCTTTGCCACCTCGATGATCGGGCTCGAAGAGGTCGGGCGCGCGGACGGCACGGTTTATCTGCGCGGCGACGACCGCGACCACAACCTCGTCTATTTCGAAGGCGATCCGGCGGACCATGTCTTCGGCATGGAGGTCGAGGGCTTCGATGCGCTGGATGCGGCGGCACGAACGCTCGAGGACGCGGGTATCGAGGTCCGCCGCGGCACCGACGAAGAGGCCGCCTCCCGCCGTGTCATGGGCTTCGTCAACTTCCGCGATCCGTCCGGAAACGCCGTCGATCTGGTCGTGCGCCCCTTCGCCTCGGGCCGGCGCTATTTCCCGTCGCGCGATGCCGGCATCACCGAGTTCAGCCACATCGGGCTCAAGACGACCGACCCGCGCCGCGACGAGGCGTTCTGGTCGGGCCTGTTCAATATCCGCGCGAACGATCGCATCGGCGATGCCGCGCTCATGTCGTTCGACGCGGTGCATCACCGCATCGCGCTGTTTCCCACCGACCATGCCGGTATCCAGCACATCAACTTCCAGGTCGCGTCGATCGACGACATCATGCGGTCCTACTACTTCCTGTCCGAGCGGCAGGTGAACATCCGGTTCGGCCCGGGACGCCACCCGACCTCGGGCGCGATGTTCCTCTACTACGAGGGGCCGGACGGCATGACCTACGAGTATTCCTCGGGCGTACGGCGCGTCGATGAGAACTGGCGGCCCCGCCAGCTTCCCTTCGCCGACGAATCCTTTTGCATGTGGGGTTCACAGCCGAACATTCCGGAGTTCGGCGGCGACTGACCCGAGCACCCCGACCGGGCGGGCGGCGCACACAGACGGCCCGTCCCGGCAACGACAGGACGAAACCATGACCGACGACATCGCCCCGCGCGGCGCCAACAACGTGCCCAAGGCCTATGAGAACCGCGAGTTCCTGCACAGCCGCGACGGCCGCGCCCTGCGCATCCTGTCGGAGTACCAGGAGCCGTTCGCGCGCTTCGAACATTACGACGTGGCCGACACGATCGTGTTCATGGGGTCCGCCCGCCTCAAGTCCGCCGAGGACGCAGCCGCCATGGTGCACGCCGCCGAGGCGGGCGACGGCGACCTCGACGCCGCGCGGCGTGCCGAACGCATGTCGGTCTATTACGAGGCGTCACGCGAACTCGCGGCCCGGCTGACCATCTGGTCGAAGGAACTGGGCGAGAACAAGCGTCGCTTCGTCGTTTGCACGGGCGGCGGCCCGGGCATCATGGAGGCGGCAAACCGGGGCGCTTCCGAGGCAAAGGGCCTGAATGTCGGGCTGACCATCTCGATCCCGACCGAGGAGTTCGAGAACCCCTATGTCAGCCGCGAGCTTTCGTTCACCTTCCACTATTTCTTCATGCGCAAGTTCTGGTTCACCTATCCCGCGAAGGCCGTGGTGCTGTTCCCCGGCGGGTTCGGGACCCTCGACGAGCTGTTCGAGATCCTGACCCTGATCCAGACCGGGAAGATCCGCAAACACCTGCCGATCGTGCTCTTCGGGCACGAGTTCTGGGACCGGGTGATCGACTTCGACGCGCTGATCGAATTCGGGACGATCAGCCCGGGCGACCTCGACCTGTTTCACCGGACCGACTCCGTCGAGGACGCCTACGATTTCATCACCCGCGAGCTGACGGCCCACGGGCTCGACACGCCGGGCGTGCGCCTCTAGCGGGCGGATTTGCCCAACGCGGCAGGCGGCGGCCATATTGTCGCCAGGAGGTACCCCGAGATGGCGTTCCACATCGAGTTCTGCCGCGCCTGAAACTACGAGCCGCGCGCGCTCCGTGCGAGGGACCTGCTCGTGGAACAAGGCGCCGAAGCCGGGATCGCGCCCGGCCGCATGGGATCGTTCGAGATCACGCGCGACGGCACGGTGCTTTTCTCCAAGCTGGAGACCGGCCGTTTTCCCGGCGACGACGAGGTGCGCGCGCTGGTATCGGCGTGACGGTGCTGGCCCCGCTGCGCAGATTTCGCTAGAACCGCGCGGCCATGAGCCACGACCCCTACTACCCGCCCGACGAGCCCAGGCGCCTTGTCGTCGGCATTTCCGGCGCAACCGGCATCGTCTATGGCATCCGGCTGCTCGAGGCCCTGCGCACGGCCGGGGTGGAAAGCCACCTCGTGGTCACGCGGCCCGGGCTGATGACCCTGGGCTACGAGACGGATATCACGCGCGACGAACTCTATGCGCGCGCCGACCATGTCTATGCGGCCAACGATGTGGGCGCGGCCATCGCCTCGGGCTCGATGCTGACCCTTGGCATGATCGTCGCACCGTGTGCCATCAAGTCGGCGGCCGAAATCGCCACGGGTGCAACACAGACCCTGCTCACGCGTGCGGCCGACGTGACCCTCAAGGAACGCCGGCGGCTGGTCCTGCTGGTGCGCGAGAGCCCGCTGCACACCGGGCACCTGCGCACCCTCACCGCGGCATCCGAAGCGGGCGCGATCGTCATGCCGCCGATGCCCGCCTTCTATCCCCGTCCCGAAACGATCGAGGACATGATCGACCACACGGTCGGGCGGGCGCTCGACCTGTTCGGGATCACGCACGACCTTGTGGCTCGCTGGACGGGCCGGCCCGAAACCGGGGACGGCTAGCGGCGCAGTCCCTGCGCGAGACGCTGCTCGTCGCGCAGGACGGGTGCGGCGCGTGTGTCGAGCGTGAACCCGCTCGCGTGGAAGGCAATCTCGCTGCCCTGCGGCCAGTTGAAGACGATCCGCCAGCGGAACCAGGGCGCATCGGGGTCGAGACCGGGCGCCGGCACGGGAAACCGCACGATCCGGTCGATCGAGGGCTCGCTCAGCGCGATGCGCCCCAATCGACATGCATCTCAAGATCGCAGACATCGTGGAACGCGAGGTCCGCCGGCGCCACGCGAAACCGCATCCGCGCGTCGTCATCGACCCATTCGACGATGTGGTCGATGTCGAGCACGAACGCGCTCGTCCAGTCGTCCGCATCGGGATCGGCCGTGCGCAGCCGCATGGCATAGACCGTATCGTTATGCCACAGGTGCGGGTCATAGTCTTCGGGGCGCTGTGTGGGCGCATGCATCGCACGCCGATTATCGCGCGCCGTGCCCTCCGGGCGGGGACTATCGCCAAGACTTTGGGCGAAATGCGCCGCGAATGCCGGCGAACAGCCGGAAGGGTGGTGCGCCCGGCAGGATTCGAACCTGCGACCCCAGGATTAGGAATCCTGTGCTC
>JAYPUG010000278.1:0-3600 GCA_038133965.1 Rhodospirillaceae bacterium
AGGCGGCCGTACGCACCCTTCTGCGCTGGGCGGGCGACGACCCCGCGCGCGAGGGGCTTGTCGATACGCCGGCCCGCGTCGCGCGCGCGTTCGAGGAGTTTTTTTCCGGCTATCGCGACGATCCCGTTGAGTTCCTCGAACGTACGTTCGAGGAGGTGGACGGTTACGAGGAAATGGTCCTGCTGCGCGGTATCCGTCTGGAATCCCACTGCGAGCACCACATGGTGCCGATCATCGGCACCGCGCATGTTGCCTATCTGCCGCGGGACCGTGTGGTGGGCATCAGCAAGCTGGCGCGGGTCGCCGAGGCCTATGCCAAGCGTCTTCAGATCCAGGAGAAGCTGACCGCGCAGATCGCCAACTGCATCGACGAGGTGCTCAAGCCGGAAGGGGTCGCGGTCGTCGTCGAGGCCGAACACCAGTGCATGACCACGCGCGGCGTGCACAAGCCGGGCGTCGTGATGGTGACGAGCCGAATGCTCGGCGCATTCCGCGAGAGCTCCGACACGCGGCGCGAGTTCCTGTCCTTCATCGGCAACATAACACCCGGCACCGCCGTCTGATCCCGCAGAACCCGCACGCCTGACAAGGCGTGCTGGACACCGGCGCGCCTTTCCCCGATCATCGCGCGCGCCGGCCCGCGACGCGACCGGCACACGGAGGCGCGGCAAGGCATCCACGTGTTAGATTTTCGACCGATCCTTTTCATCCTGGGCATCCTGCTCACCACGCTTTCGATCGCGATGGTGCTGCCTGCACTCGTCGATGTGGCCGCCGGCAACCTCGACTGGCAGGTCTTTCTGGCCTCCGCGGGGCTGACGCTGTTCATCGGCGTCTCGCTGATCCTGACCACGCGGGGCGGCGAGATGCGGATTGGGATCCGCGAGGCCTTCGTGCTGACCACGACCAGCTGGCTCGGCCTAACGGTGTTCGCCGCGCTGCCGTTCGTGTTTGCCGGCCTGAACCTGAGCTTCGCCGACGCCTTCTTCGAGGCGATGTCCGGCATCACGACCACCGGTTCGACCGTCATCATCGGCCTCGATTCGGCGCCGCCGGGAATCCTCCTGTGGCGCGCCCTCCTCCAGTGGCTGGGCGGCATCGGCATCATCGTCACGGCCGTCGCCGTGCTGCCGATGCTCCAGGTCGGCGGCATGCAGATCTTCCGCATGGAGAGCTCGGACACCTCGGACAAGGTGCTTCCGCGCGCAGCCCAGACCTCGACCGCCATCGGCTCGATCTACCTGATCCTGACCCTGGTCTGTGCGGTCGGCTACTGGACGGCGGGCATGCCCGGGTTCGACGCGGTCGCCCACGCCATGACCACCATCGCGACCGGCGGCTTCTCGACATCCGACAACAGCATTGGCGTCTTCGACAATGCCGCAATCGACACCATCGCCATCGTCTTCATGATCGTCGGCTCGCTGCCCTTCGTGCTCTATGTGCAGGCCGCACGCGGCCGCCCGGGCGGTCTGTGGCGCGACTCCCAGGTGCGCTGGTTCCTGGCCATCGTCGTCGTCCTGATGGTGATCGTCAGCCTCGTGCTCCACCTTTCCCAGGATTTTGCGTTCGGCGACGCGGTGCGCAAGGCCGCCTTCAACGGCGTGTCGATCATCACCGGAACAGGCTATGCGACGGCCGCGTTCGACAATTGGGGCACCTTTGCGCTGATCCTTTTCTTCGTCATCATGTTCATCGGCGGCTGCGCCGGCTCGACCACATGCGGCATCAAGATCTTCCGTTTCCAGGTCCTCTACGCCATCGCCACGATGCAGATGAAGCGGCTGCTCCAGCCGCACGGCGTGTTCATCCCTCACTACAACCGCAACCCGGTGACCGAGGAGGTCGCGCTGTCGGTCCTCGGCTTCGTGTTCTTCTACATCCTCGTCTTCGTCCTGCTGTCACTCGGCCTCAGCCTGCTCGGCCTCGACTTCCTGACCAGCATTTCGGGCGCCGCCACCGCGATCTCCAACGTGGGCCCCGGGCTGGGTCCGACCATCGGGCCGATGGGCACCTTCGCCGACCTGCCCGACGCCGCAAAATGGATGCTTTCGGCAGGCATGCTGCTCGGCCGGCTCGAACTCTTCACGGTGCTAATCATCCTCACGCCCGCCTTCTGGAGGTCCTGACCGTGGCACGCGAACCCGACGTCGCGACGGAACTTCTGGCCCAGCTTGTCGGCTTCGACACGACATCGCGCAATTCGAACCTCGACCTGATCGCGTTCGTGGAAGACTACCTCGCGCGCCACGGGGTCGCGTCGCAGCGCATCGAGAGTGACGATGGCGAGAAGTCGAACCTGCTGGCGACGATCGGTCCCGAGATTGCCGGCGGCGTCGTGCTGTCGGGCCACACCGACGTGGTGCCGGTCACCGGACAGGACTGGGACACCGACCCGTTCGAACTGACCGCGAAGACGGTGGACGGCGAGGCACGCCAGTACGGCCGCGGCTCGGCCGACATGAAGGGGTTCATCGCGGCGGTTCTGGCCAAGGTGCCGGACTTCACCGCAGCCGGGCTGAAGACACCGGTCCATATCGCGCTGTCGTATGACGAGGAAGTGGGCTGTCTCGGCGTGGGGCGCATGATCGCCCGGCTGGGCAACGCCGTCCCGATGCCGGCAGTCGCGATCATCGGCGAGCCGACCAGCATGCAGATGGTCACGGCGCACAAGGGCATCTGCGGTTTCCGGACCGTCTTCACCGGCGTCGCCGCGCATTCGAGCGCACCGCACCTCGGCGCAAATGCCATCGGGTTTGCGGCCGAGTTCATGAACTTCCTCGCAACCCTCGCGGACGAGCAGCAGCGCGCCGCCGTGCCCGAAAGCCGCTTCGAGCCACCGTGGACGACGTTCAACATCGGCCGGATAGAGGGCGGCGAGGCCCTCAACATCATCGCGGAACGCTGTGCGGTGACATGGGAGTTCCGGCCGTTGCCGGAAACCGATGCCGACGCACTCGAAGCGCGGGTCGAAGCATTCCTCACCGAGGAAATGCTCCCACGCATGAAGACGAAGCACCCTGACGCGGACGTGGCGCTGGAGCGACTCCCCGCCGTGCCGCCAATGCACCACGACCCGCACTCGCCGGCGGAACGGCTGGTGCGCCACCTGACGGGTGCGAACGCGACGCGCACCGCCGCCTATGTGGCCGAGGCCAGCCAGTACCAGCAGCACGGCGTCCCCGCGATCCTGTGCGGCCCCGGAAACATCGCCCAGGCACACCAACCCGATGAGTGGATCGCCGACAGCGAGATGACGGCGTGTGCGGCGTTCCTCGACCGACTTCGCGAATGGGCCGCGAGCGGAGACCCTCTCCCCTAGCCCCGGCCCTCAAGCCGGAACTGCGGAAGGATCGAATCGATCGCGTTCTCGAGTTCGGTGTTGAGGTTGCCGATCAGTGCCTCGGTGATCTCGAACAGCACCTGGTCGCGCTCGTTGAGGGACAGGTTCTCCGGTACCGTGCGGCTGCGCTGTGCCTCCGCCGTCACTTCGCCCGTGCCGCGCGGATTGGCAATCGCGATGCGAACGAACAGACGCGCGTCATACCGTTCCGACTGATCGGTGGTCACGGCCCCGCGCACGCCGCGCGTGCGTTCGAG